>JAUVEK010000033.1 GCA_030594795.1 Candidatus Nanohalarchaeota archaeon
TATTTGCGTGAGTTTTATAAATGTTACTATAAAGTTACAAATATCATATTTAAAAAACTAAAAAAACCAAAGGCGTATATGCAAAACGCCATAAAACACCTCATAGACTCGCTTTCCAACGACAACAGCGAAAAATCCGCCCAAATCTACCCTGCCTTCAAAGACAAGCGATATACTCCGCACCTGCTCACAGAAAAAAACATCCAAAAATACACACCAAAAGACAACAATCTCAAAGTCTCAGCCATAGACGGCGGCAACATAGAGATAATCAAATCCCCGGACACCTCAATCCACCTTGTGCGCATCTACTTCAACATATTCAAAAACAACAAAAGAATAACCCCAGAAACAATACCCCAGACACTGGAATTCTACGCGCTCTGCCAGTCATACGAAAGCAACTCCGAAATATACTACAAGACAAAACTGATCCCCCTAAAAGAAACCCACAAACCATACCTGCCGGAAGAAAAAGACCTCATATTCAACTCATACGACCCCACCATCACGACAGGCATATTCCGCACCCCCATATCGAAAATAGGCGAAATATCAAGAAAATTCGCAGAATGGAATATCTCAAAGCACATAATAGAAAATGAGCTGGACAGAGGCGACATCCTCCTTCGCGACGGCTCCCTCCAGACAGGCATAACAAACGAATCCCTATACTCAAACGCAGCCTACGAATCAGCAGAATCAAAAGGCGCCATATTCTGCGGAATATCAAAAACATCAACACTCCTCGCAACCAACGGCAAAAGCCTCGTATCAGCAATCACGAAAATTGCAGAGTCAAAAGGAGAAAAAGACACATGGCTGTATCACCCCATAGCAAAATCAGACCAGCCAGACCACAGGGGAGAAATATACTATGTCCGCCTCAACAAAAACTCAGACTACACATTTCGCTTCGAAATCTACGACAGGCAGAAAGAGCACGCGCAAGCAGCAATAGAACAGCTCGCATTCACCTCAAAAGACATATCATTCCCAGGCTATCCCTACCCCTTGATAGACGCAGACAAGAACGCGCGCGCAAAATTTCAGGAAATAAACTTCCACAAGACATACATAGAGCACTTCATGCGCACAAAAAGCAGCATAAACACCATCCGCTCATCCGTGCGCGCACAGGACGTCCACTCCCTCATCGACAGGATTGTATGAACACCTCAAAACAAATATAAATCTAAAAACCCCATAATCCCAGATGCTCAAAAGAAAAGAAATCCAGGACATGACAGAAAACTATAAAACCAAAAAAGACATAACAATTGGCATCTTCGGCTCCCACTCAGCAGAAGAGCTGGGCATATCCGCAAAAGCGTTCGGCTTCAGGACGGTCCTGGTATGCGAAAAAGGCCGCGACACCATCTACACAAAATACAGCAGCAAACTCTACGACAGCACAATCCTCCTTGACAGCTTCAAAGACATAATCAACCCCGAGATCCAGGACAAGCTAAACTCCATGAACACCATATTCATCCCCAACCGCTCATTCTCAGTCTACACAGGCTACGACAGCATAGAAAACAGATTCCGCGTACCAATCTACGGCAACAGGTTCATTCTGCGCGCAGAAGAGCGCACAGCCCAAAACAACCAGTACGACCTCCTCGTAAAAGCAGGCATAAGAACCCCAAAATACTACAGGAAGCCACAAGACATAGACAACCTGGCAATAATCAAGATACAGCAAAAGCACAACCCTCTGGAGCGCGCATTCTTCTACGCAAAAGACTGCGAAGACTACAAAACCCAGTCAGAAAAGCTGATAAAACAGGACATAATAGACGAGAAAGAGCTAAAAACAGCAAGAATAGAAGAATTCATAGTAGCCCCCCGCTTCAACGCCAACTTCCAGAGCTATTCACTCGAGAGCCTCGGCACAATAGACTTCGCAGGCTTTGAAGACAGGATACAGACAAACCTCATGGGCCTTCTCAATCTCCCCGCAAAAGACCAGCTGAAAATAGACATCCCGATAAAAAACGAGGAAATCGGCCACCACGGCATAACAATGCGCGAATCAAAAAAGACACTGGTCTACGAAGCAGGAGAAAGATTCAGAGAAACCTGCAAAAAAGAATACCCTCCGGGCATAATCGGCCTCTTCTCCTTGCAGGGCGCAATCCCCGAGGGAAAAAACGGCCTCGAATTCGTAGTCTTCGACGTATCACCGCGCATCCCCGGCTGCCCTTGCGTAGGCCCCACATCCCCTGAAATGCGCCGACTGTCACTCATCCACAACCGTAAGATAGAATCCCCCTTGGACCTGACAATGCTCGAGATCGAAACCGCCCTAAAAGAAAACAAACTAAAAGATATAGTGACATAAGACATACCCTGCGCCGAATGATATATTAACTTAAAATCGTATAATATCATATTATATGAATTCGAAAATATATCACTACACGAAAATACTGCTAATATTTCCCGCTGGAGCAATACTATTTTTCATACTTGGCGGATGGAAACTTGCTGTTGCATATATGCTCATTTGGATAGATAAAATACTACTTGGATTTTTTTACATAAAGACCGGCGTTGACGTTATATTCTATATTGAATTTATCACAATAACTACCATCCTTGTCGGATTACACTATCCACCCATCCCTGCATTTTTATTTATGCTACTAGTACCACTTGTTCTCAACAGCGCAAAACAACTCATTAAACCCTTAGACACCGGTGGTGCTTTCCTATTACCATCATTTAACAATTTCGTAGACGGGATTCTTGCAGCAGTCGTACACTCCATGAAAGGACAAGGACTTTTAATTATTATGTTAATAGTTCAAGCAATAAAACATCCTTCGTGTCTATTATACGAGCGAATTGCAAATCCTGATAAACCTCCTGAAATAAGAATTATATTTCAGATAATTTTCAACTTTTGGTTGGCATTATATCTGCAAGACATGACCGTATTCAGCCCCCTCTGAAAAAAGATGACAAAAATTAATCATCTCGAACAGAGCGAAAAACATTAAACATTCTGCACCAATAATCAACATAACAACCCATCAAGCGAGGAGACACCCGCCATGGACGTAATATACCTCAAAAAACTCGACCCCGAAAAAGCAAACACCCTCGAAAAATCAATCTACAACAGGTGCTCAACAAGAGACTTCTCAGAAAAACCAGTAAAACTGGACACACTCTCAAAAATACTCTGGTCAGGCCAGGGCATGATTGAAGAATCAGGATCCCAAAGGCGCACCACGCCCTCAGCAGGCGCAATATACCCTCTCGAACTCTTCATAATATCAAAAAACATACCAGGCCTCGAAAACGCCACATACCACTACCTGCCCGAAGAACACGCCCTCGAACCCAAAGAAGAAGGCAGTTTCATAGAATCACTAGCCGCAGCCTGCCTCCACCAGAGATTCATAGAACGCTCAGCATTCATAATAGTCATAGCCGGTGACTTTGAGAAAACAAAACAAAAATACGGTGCAAGAGGCGAAAGATACGTATTCATGGAAGCAGGCCACGCAAGTCAGAACATGTCGCTTGTTGCAGCAAACCTTCTCTTGGGCGCAGTAGTCATCGGAGCCTTCTCAGACTCAGAAATCGCGAAAATCCTGAACCTCGGCGACTGGTTCCCGATAGCCGTAATGCCCTTCGGCTATACTCAAGGCAAATAATTTCCGAACAAACTTCAACAAGAACCAAATTGCCTTGATGTATCCAAGAAAATCTATCGATTTTCTGGATCCCAAAAATCACGAAGTGATTTTTTAGGATGTGGCAAAGCCAGATATACAAGTGATTCTGGCTTTGACTACACGAAAAATAAAGATCACAAAAATCATCATTCTCTGCTTCTAAAAAAACACCCCCCCAAACAACAAAATCTGCATCAGATACGTATTTAATAATTACACCACAATATACCAGCATGAAAAACATCTCAGACATCACGGCAAAAGACATCATGACAACAACCATAAAATCAATAGACATAAACCAGAACCTCAACAAAGCAGTATCAATGCTGAACAACGAGCGCATCCACAACCTCGTAGTCTGCGACAACAGCAAATACGCAGGCATCTTCGGCTACAAGCAGCTCGTAAGGCTGCACAGGAGACCCCCGGACAACACAAGGATAGACAATTATATATTCCGGCCCCCCACAATCACAGAAGACACCGGCATCATAGACATAGTTGAAAAAATGTACCGCCTGAACTACAAAATAATACCCGTTGGTGACGGCAAAAAAATAATAGGTATAGTAAGCGAGCGCGACATCCTTAACGCCATACTAACCCACAACCTCCTTGAAGGCAAAAAAGTCAAAGATTTCATGACACCAAACCCAATCATTCTGCCGGAAGATCATTCCCTCGGAAAAGCCTTGGCATTGATTCGCGAACACAACGTAAGCAGGATACCGATAATAGACAAAAACAACAAACTTGCAGGCATCCTTGAATCACTCGACCTCATAAGAGAAATAACAACAAAAGAGCAATACGGAAGAGACTCAGGAACCTCCGCATCCCCAGGATACATGAGGCCAGGCGCATACATATCAGACATAATCAGCGAACACAATATATCCCTGAAATCACTGATATCAACCAGGCCGGTCACAGCCAAAGCAGACGACATGCTGGCAGATAAAATAAAAGAGAACATGAACCTGGACACATCCACCATTATCGTAACCGACAGCAGCGACTACCCAATAGGGATAATAGCCCCGAAAGACATAATTCAGTTCCTTGCATCACTAAAAGAAAAAGAAAAGTTGTACGTACAGATATCAGGACTTGAATCCATGCCGTCGCTCGACGAATTCCAGAGATCAGAAATCCACCGCATGCTCGACAACACCATAAAAAAGATATCAAATATCACAAAGCCGGATAACTTCACGATTCATGCAAAAGCATACCATATGGAAGGAAATAAAACAAAATACACATTCAGATGCAAATTCAGGACAGCAGGCGGCATGATATTCGCAAAAAACAAGGGCTGGGACCCGATAGATACATTCTCTACTCTGATGAATGAAGTGCAGAAGATATCCATAAAAAAGTCCAAAAAATTCACAGACAAAATAAGATCAAAACACCGCGACGCAAAATATAATATCTAGATATATTTCAAAAAATAAACCTAATCATAATTCCCGTAGAACCTTAGAATCTTACCAATCCTGTCAACTTCTTTCAGCATTCCTCGCTGTAAAGCATCATCTCTGTTATTTTTCCAATATCTTATCATTACATGCTTATTATTCACCTTATTTCACCTCCGAAATTCCTGCCATTACCAATTATGAATCCATTGACAATCGTACAAAAAGCGCCAACAGACCCGCATATTACAAAATTATATCTATACTCCCCAAAATCTTACATTCACCCGTAGTATTTATAACTTAACTTTATAAATCTGATAGTTACTACTATAGAGTGTGACATTTAAATACTTTTCGGTTATTACATCAAAAACAGTAAAATATGACCAAAAAAGAAACATCCTGCACTACTACCCAAGCACCCCTTTAATCCATTCTTCATAGTGCGAACCCATACCCGTAATCGGGAAAACCAGAAATTCAGCAACCTTGTAAGGATGATTTGACAATACAGCCACTTTCAGCTTCTCAACAAGACTCTCCTTGGTTTTCATAACAATAATGAACTCCTCATCACTCTTGATTTCATTTTTCCACCAGTAATGGCTCATAACATAAGGGATCACATTCACGCATGCAGCAAGCTTATTACTAAGAACAGCATCCTTTATTCTCTCTATATGCGCCTCATCATTCACAGTCGTCACTGCAATTACATACTTATCCATAATAGTACTTATAATCCCATGTTTATATTATTTCGGGTGAACATATCAATATTACTCAAAAAATAATTGAATTTATAATAAGGCACAACCAGGCACTCAAAATCAGAACAAATATCATCATCAAGCAGTGTAACAAGCACAGGCACGCACTTTTTACCTGTAGCCTTCTCAAACTCAGCGCATCTTATAACGTGCTTCTCAGCCTCTTTTTTCAGTGAATGCACGCGATACCTCGTGCATCCGTACAGCTTGCAGTCAATGCACAGGCAAAAATCATCAAAATAGCCAACCACATCAACCTCAAACTTCCTTCTGCTATTGAAAAACACCTTCCGAAACTCAGCATCATCACAAAAAGACCGGACAATTTTGAGGATATGCTCCTCAAAATCCTGCCACCTGTCCTCAAACTCCAAATCAGCATCCCTGCCGTGACAAAAATTCATGGAAATTATGGTTAAATTGATGCATTTCCAAGCTTTTAGATTGCCGGTTCATGCTTAATATGCAATAGAAAATCGCGCTCAAATCTCTCCTGCCTGTATCTCCCAAACGCAAAAGGAAACTTATCCTGAAGTTCCTTAACCCTATTCCGTGCTTTTTCCCTTGCCTGGTGCCACTTCCTCTCCTCATCAAAGGTCTTCTTCCTGAACTCCTCAACAAAGATGCCCTTTGTAGACAAGCCCTCTTTCCTCAGGTTCTGCCTCAAAAGGCACATTTCCGTTTCTATATCCATCCAAATCACCCCTTCAATATTTATCTAAAGACCATAACTCGAAAGAAGCATCTGCCCGCCGTATCCCGCCGACCTCTTCTGCCCGGCATAAGGATATTTCGTTGAAAGTTCTGCAATTTTCTGCATCATCTTCTGCCTTATTATCTCTCTCGTTTTTGGTATCATATAATCACCTGTTATACACATCTATTCCCTCGCTCCCAATATAAACCCTTCGGGAAGGTACCTTGCCGATAGAAGCAGCAAAACCAAAAAACCGCACACAGCAAACCAAAACACATATTGCGGCAGATACCGAAACAAATAGCAATCTATTTTAAAGTCAGTGAAATAATTATTATCATGTACAAAAAGCTATTATACATGATACCTGTAATAATCATAGTACTGAAAATATTCATCATCTGATACAATGGACGACAAAATCACTCTCGACAGAGAGACATTCAAAGCACTCGCGCAGGATACAAGAATCGCGATACTAAAAGAGCTCGAAAAAAGAAGAAAAACCCAGTCAGAGTTGGCAAAATCCCTCGCGATGTCAGTATCGACCATAAAAGAGCACCTCGACAACCTTGAATCAGTAGACCTCGTAAAGCAGATAGACGAAGGCTACAAATGGAAATACTATGAGCTCACAAAAAAAGGAAAAAAGATAATCACTCCATCTGAAACTAAAATCTGGATATCATTAGCACTAACCATACTGGCACTCGCAGCAGCCCTGAACAGCTTCATCACCAAACTAACGTCAGTAACCCTCGAAAAAGCGCCGCAATTCTCTTCAGCAGCAAAAGAAGCAGGCAGAAACATCCTAGAAGACACAGCAGAAGCGCCGCCACCACCAGAAGCACTCGATTACGCCCGGCACATGCCAATCCCCTACGCAGACCTGCTTCTGGTGATAGCCATCGCAATACTGGCAGGCATACTGATAGGCTGCCTTATAAAATCAGGACTTTCTCGCAAACTTTAAATAAATCAATAATCGATTCTTAGACATGCGCTCAATCATACTCGCAGGCGGTCTTGGAACAAGATTAAGGCCATTGACTTATGAAACACCAAAGCCTTTGCTGCCCATCAGAGACAGGCCCCTCATCGAATGGGCCATCCTGAACCTCAAAAAACACGGCATTGAAGACATCATCCTCTCCATAGGCTACAAGGCAGGCATGATAAAAGAACACTTCAAAGACGGCTCACAATTAGGAGTCAGGATCTCCTACAATATTGAAAAAGAACCTCTTGGGACAGGCGGGGCAGTTGCAGACATATGCAGAAAACACAACCTGAAAGAACCCTTTGCCTTGCTGTGGGGCGACAATCTCGCAGACTATGATTTCACAGGAATGTCTGACCTCTACCAAAAAAGCAATGCCTCTCTCGTGATGAGCCTGACGCAAAGAGAAGATGTTGAGCATTTCGGCGTTGCAGAACTTGAGGGTAAAAAGATAATGGGTTTTACAGAAAAGCCAAAAAGAGAAGATGCTCCCACAAACCTGATAAACGCCGGCGCATTCATAGTAAACCCGGGAGCACTCGCCATATTGCCCGAAGGCAAATCCTCAATTGAGCGCGATTGTTTTGAAAAACTAATAGGAAAAAACAGCCGCGTCTACGCACATAAACACAGCGGTTACTGGTATCCGACAGACAACCTGGAAAAATATAAAAAGGCCAAAAAAGAATTTAAAGCATAAGAATTGCAGCAGCAAATAACTTCTACTAACAGGTGAGATTATGATAGACAAAGAAATAAAAGAACTGAACAGGAGAGCAGAGACCTATTCCAAAGACCTCGACAATATATTAGCAGAGATACAAAAAGTCATAGTGGGACAGCAATATCCTCTTGAACGCCTGATGCTCTCACTAGTATCCAACGGCCACATCCTTCTTGAAGGCCTCCCCGGGCTTGCAAAAACCCTCATGATAGGCACCCTCTCAGACTGCGTGCACGCAGACTTCAGGCGCATCCAGTTCACACCCGACCTCCTCCCTGCCGACATCACAGGCACAAAAATATACAACCAGAACACAGCCAAATTCACAACAAAAAGAGGACCCATATTTGCAAACTTCATACTCGCAGACGAGATAAACCGCGCACCCCCGAAAGTCCAGTCTGCCTTATTGGAAGCCATGCAGGAGCGCCAGGTCACAATATCCGGCGAGACATACACCCTCCCCCATCCCTTCCTGGTCATGGCCACCCAGAACCCCCTCGAGACAGAAGGCACATACACCCTCCCCGAAGCACAAATTGACCGCTTCATGTTCAAAGTCAACGTAGACTACCCCACAAAAAGCGAGGAAAAAGACATAATCAACCGCATGACAGGCACAAAGATACCCGCCGTAAACAAAATAATCGACCCTCTAAAAATAATAGAAATCCAGAAATTCAATCTCTCGATATACCTGGACGAGAAAATCAAGAACTACATAACAGACATCGTCCAGGCAACCCGCACCCCCAAAGACTTCGGCCTGGATATAGGCCAGTTCGTAGAATACGGCGCATCACCCCGCGCATCACTATGGCTCGCTCTCGGCGGCAAAGCCCACGCACTAATGAGCGGTCGCGGCTATGTGACCCCCGAAGACATAAAATCCATCGCACCTGACGTGCTGAGACACAGGATAATACTGAGCTACGAAGCACTGGCAGAAGACATAAAAGTAGACGCGATAATAGACCAGCTACTGAAATCCGCGAAAGTGCCATAGCCCAAATCCACAGTAAATTTTAAAAGGCTTTCTGTTCCATATACCAGTTATATGAAAGACTCATTAATGGCATTGAGAGCAAAAAGAGACGACCTGAACGCGCAGGTAAAAGAGCTTTTCTCAGAAGTAAAATCACAAAGAGACAGGCTTAACTCTATAAATGCAAAAATAGACGAACTAAGAGAAAAAAGAGACAGCAAAAACAAGCTCGTAAAAGACCTTGTAAAAAAAAGAAAAACAATCATAGAAAAAATAAAGGAATCCAGAAAAATAGTAAACGAAAACAATCTGGAATCCGCAAAATACGAGCAGATCCCAAAAGACCTCGCGAAACTGAAAGCTGAAATAAAAAAGCTCGATTGGGACATCCAGACGAGGCAGCATTCAATAAAGCAGGACGAACAGATGCAAAAGCGCCTCGAGAACATGGAAGAGTCCCTTTCACTGGCAAAGTTATGCGAAAAAACCAGCAAAAAATCAGCAAAAAGCCGCGCAAAAATAAGCAGTCTGGAAGAGGAACTGGAACTAATGCACGAGCTCATAGTAGACAACAACCACGCAGGCAATAAAGAGCACGAGCAGCTCCTTATTCTCTACAGACAGATCAAGGAACTGAAAACAGATGTAGCCCCAAAGTTCAAAAAAATAAGGGAACTAAGAGAACAGGCAGATGCTGCTCACAACGAATACATAGCAGAACAGAAAAAACTGCGCCATGAAAAAGAAGCGAAAATAAAATCAGAAGAAAAGCGGCGCGAAAAAGAAAAAAACAAAAAACAGGAAGACCTAAAAAAGAAAGCACAAGACCTCTACAAAGAATTCACAAACGGGAAAAAACTGACTTCTGAAGAACTAATAATAATCCAGAAATACGGGCAGTAAAAACCTAAATAACCCACAACCAACATAAACAACTACAAAAATATAAAGAAAAAAAGAAAAGGGATAAACTATCCCTCATATTTCTGATCAAAATACTAACAACTCTTATCTCCAGTGGCTTTTAACCTGCACGTGTAAGTTGAACCCTTCCCCGCAGGCAACTTAACCATGATCACTTTCTCATCTCCTGGAGCTGCTGGAAATAGTTCATCTGAATCAACTATACAGGTTGATCCTGCTCCAGCTAAACCTGTACACTTTGTGCCAACAGTAATTGGTACTCCATCAATATAGTATCCAAACTGACCCAGTTCTGTAGCAGTAAATGTATAAGTACCACTGTTTCTTATCACAAACTGTATATCCAGACCAGCAGGATCCTTCCATACACTCTCGATAGTAATAGCAGATGAGGCATCTCTTCGTTGCTTAGCAATTCCTTCATTAGCAGTCTCCTCCATATCCTCCTGCAGACTCATAATCCACATGTATGCCATACCTGCTGCTGCAACAGTCATCATCAATAAAAGCACTATTGCAATAACAGGCGTAATACCTTTTCTTTTCGAATTCATCTTTCCAAACATAAACTTCATAATTTTCATCATTACCTCACCTTCAAATTATTTTTACAATACAATCATAATTGTCTTCAAAACAAAAAACAAAAGCAATATCACAAGAACAGCAGAACTTACACCCAAGACAAGCCCAAATCCATACTCAATTCCATTTTCCAGATCCGTATTACGCGTATCAGAATACTTATCAAGCTTAAAAAGCCGGGAGACACCCTCCAAATGTTTCGATACAACCATATAGTCTTACCCCCTTTACAGGGTTAACTATACATAATAAGAATAAAGCTATATATAAAGGTACTCCTACCACTACAACATAACAACAATCATCGAACTACAGTAATAGGAATAGTGCCCTTCTCAAATTCAGCTTTCGCAAGATTAATAGGATTCGTATCCCTGCTCTTTATCAGCGGGGGCGCACCCATCGAAATCTGGAGTGCCCTTGCGCCAATGATCCTTGATTTCTCATATCTTGTATATTCTTCCAAAAAATCACCCGATATACCCTAAAGAATCCTCATGCTCTTTGCTATGCGTAGCAAGCTTGGTCTGGAGATTCTCGATTTTTTCAATCATTTTCTCAATTTCCTTTACTTTCTTTTCAATCTTACTCATATCCAGCTTAATATTTAAATACTTT
>JAUVEK010000146.1 GCA_030594795.1 Candidatus Nanohalarchaeota archaeon
CACTTTCACCAGGGGCCGGTTGTTGCGTGGGCTTGCTGAATGAATGGCCCGGGCAACCAGCTCTTTCCCCGTCCCGGTCTCACCCAGGATGAGGACAGTACTGTCTGTGGAAGCTATCTGGTCGATCTTGAGGAAAACATAGTTCAGCGCATTACTTTGACCGATAATTCCTTCAAAATTGTATTCCAGTTTTATTTCATCTTGTAGATAAACGTTTTCGGCTTCGAGCTGCTCTTTTAACTGCTCTATTTCTGAAAATGCGTTTCTTAGATCCTGGTCCTTTTTTTTGCGAACAGTGATGTCGCGGTTGCTGGCCCGAAAGCCTATCGCCTCTCCTTGACTGCTTTTAACCGGCTGGCAGGCATGTTCGATCCAGCGTATCTCACCATCCTGTCTCTGTATGCGAAACTGAATTTCTCTGGGTTTCTGCTCGCTGCTGGAATCATGCTGATGTCTTTTCCAGGTATCTCTATCTTCAGGTATAGTAACCTTCTTTAATAAAGATGGGTTGTTGATAAATTCCTGAGCCCTATAGCCCGTGATTCGTTCGCATGAGGGTGAAACATAGCGTAAGGTGCCGTCAAAGTTGATCCAGTATTCCCAATCGTAGGTAAAATCGGCTACTGTACGATAGTTTGATTCCGCCTCTATCAGGCTTTTCTCCGCTCGCTTGCGCCTCGCCCTCTGCACCAGCAGAAAGAATATGAACAAGGCCTGGGCTATGATCAATACCGTTATACCAATAATCCTTCTCTTGTGTTCCTCCCATAACGATGGTACCCTGTACCGGACTATGCTGCCGGGCGGCAGGTTGTCCTCGCTGATGCCCCAGCGCTTGAGTTGGTGCCAATCGAACATCAGGATATTGCATGTTCGTTCTGGGGCAACATCAACAGGGGGTTCGCCGTGCAATAAACGGAGGCTAATCTCCGCACATCTTCTACCCTGAACCTCTGCGCTGAGCAGACTACCCCCCACAATTCCGAATCCGAGATAGGTGTCTAAAAGACCGAACACAGGTACATTGGCTTTTCGTGAAATGTCGGCCAATATCTC
The DNA here is from genome assembly GCA_030594795.1 of Candidatus Nanohalarchaeota archaeon. Taxonomy (GTDB): domain Archaea; phylum EX4484-52; class EX4484-52; order EX4484-52; family B79-G9; genus B79-G9. The sequence goes on from JAUVEK010000146.1 coordinate 1,057, forward strand.
ACGAGGAACAAAGTTTTTCCCCTCGGAATCCCGGCTCAATTGCAAAAATAAGATAACTGAGTTTTCCGGCAACCGTGCAACCTTTTGCATAAGATCTTTTCGGGTAATCTCCGCCAGATAGTTAATTTCAAGCTGATTTGTACCCCCGCGCAAAGTCTTACGCACTAGATTCTGCACTGCGCGGTCGCTTGACGAGGGACCTGAAATGACAAAGAGCTGCCGGGTTTTGGGCAAGATTTTTAAAATGAGGTCCACTGTGCCCTGAATATCCCCCCCCCATAAAAGAGAAGTCATGTTGGGCCTCAAGAAATCTCGCTGCAAGGTTTTTCGTTGAGCAGTGACAAACACAATCGGAACTCCCGGAAACAGTTCTTCACCATACTGAAGCAAAATGTCTGTGGCTTCATCAGCTATACCAATTACTACGTCTATTTTCGGATGTGAGTATTTGTGCCGGAGTAAATTAATAAAATTTTGCAGGTATGCGTCGCCCGGGTACCTGATTCGATCCGCATGTTCGACGTTCAATTCGATGGGCTCGGTCGATTTTGATACAAGCGTCGCTCGCAAGCTGTCATCTATAATTCTTTCCCAGGGCAAACCCTCATGGTAGGAATAGATCACCAGAATCCGCTTCGTAACCGGTTTTTCAGCGGCTAAGGAAAAAGTGGCGGGAGTGAAAAGCAGGTATAACAGTAGAAAAATACTAAAAACCTTTTTAAAAAATCCTGATAATCCAGTAGATCTTGTCAAACGATACTCCCCGAATGATTACCTTCATACATAAAAAACCGACTATAGCAGAAAATACAAGGATATTATTGGCATATTTTGAATAAAATACAAGGTAAATGCCCCTGCGTAAAAAGCGAGCCATGAAAAGAGTCCATATTTGATCTTTAACTATTCGACCTTTTTTCTAAAAAAAACCACTTCATAAGTCTGTCCAGCTGCGGCTTGATAGTAGAAACCAGCCAGGGCGTCTTTTTCCGGGTAATAGTAGAGCGTATAGGTCGATCCAGGATATCCCTTGTCCTGTAGTTTAATAAATAGCTTTAGCAGCCCCTTCCAGAGAGAAACATTGGCTTCCGCGATATTGATCTTGCCGGGATTAAAATACCCAGCATCAACCGACCCGTCAGGATTGACTTCCCGGATACGAACAATATAACCACCGTCAGGCCGAACCCATTCACCGATAATTACCTTAAAATCAGGTTTTTCTGCGGATGCTGCTATTTCTGCATACTGAAAAAAACTTGCCCAGGTCAAGATAATTGACATGATGCCTATTTTGAAATAATTTTTTTGCATAATGTTATCCATGGGACTATAAATCATTCAATTCTGTGCATTTATCCTCAAAATATATAAATTAACAGCAACGACCATGCCAACATAGTTCTTTGTGTAAGGGCCTGTTTTTCAGAAGAAATTTTACATAACAAATGTATCATATGTATCATAACGGTCAATGTTTATGAGACAATTTTGTATCATGAGACAGGGTGTCCCCGTGGAATCATAAATCATTGCTTTTTCGTCTCCAAAGGTATATTTTATAGTTGGTTTCTATAAAAATTAAATATAAATCAATTAGATAGATGACAAACTCTCAGCAGCCGAAGGATTCTGCAAACATAATCGGACGTGTTCGACGCTCG
>JAUVEK010000036.1 GCA_030594795.1 Candidatus Nanohalarchaeota archaeon
CAGAAAGAAAACACGCAAGAACCATCATCCCCTTGAGGCTGCGCGAAAACCTCCCGCTGATAGCAGCAGGAATAGAAAGCATCGCAATAACAAGAATAATCCCGACAACCTTGATAAGAATAACAACAGTAAGCGCAATCAAACAAAGCAAAACCATATTCACTTTTCCGACATCCACCCCCCTCACACTCGCAAACTCCTCATCAAAAGAAACCGCAAAAAACTCATTATAAAACAAAACCACGCAAACAACGATAGCTAAATCAAGCAAAGCCATCAAAAAAATATCATTGCGAGTCACACTCAAAATATTCCCAAAAAGATAGCTCATAAGATCCGGCGCATACCCCGGAGTCATATAAACAAACAAAATGCCAAGCGCCATCCCGACAGCCCACATGACACCGATAACAGTATCCTCCCTCTGCTTCATCCTCCTGCTCACAGCGCCAAGCAGAACTGCAAAAACAAGGCTGAACCCCACAGCCCCGAGAATCGGGCTGATTCCAAGAAAATACCCCAGCCCTATCCCCCCGAAAGCAGCATGCGAAATACCCCCGCTGATAAAAACAATCCTTTTTGTAACAACATAAGTCCCGATGATACCGCACGCGACACTCGCAAGAACACCGGCAATCAGCGCATACCTCATAAAATCATACTGCAGAATCTCAATCATTTTGAAGCCCTCTTATGCATCTTAAGAACCCTGTGCGGCACACCATGCGCAATAAGCTCAACAGGGCACTTGTAAGTCTTTCCAAGCGCCCCCGCTGTAATCTCCTTATCACCATGATAATAAAGCTTCTGGTTGACGCACGCAATCTTGTCAACATACACAGAAACAGCTCCGATGTCATGTGACACAAGAACTACAGTCATCTTTTTGTTCAACTTGACAAGCAATTCATAGAACCTGCTCTCAACCCGCCTGTCAACACTTGCAACCGGCTCATCAAGAAGAAGAATCCTCGGCTCGCACGCAAGCGCCCGCGCAATCATCACCCTCTGAAGCTCCCCTCCGGACAGGCTCCCAATCTGCCTGTTCTTAAACTCAAGCGCATCCACAGTCCTCAATGCCTCACGCGAAACACGCACATCCTCATCATCAAACCTCTGAAACATCCCTCCTCCCATGCGCCCCATCATCACAGTATCCCACACAGTAGCGGGAAACTCACGGTCAAAATGAGTGTGCTGCGGCACATACCCGATCATCCCTCTCTTCTCAACAGGACTCCCCCCGAAAACAAGAACATTTCCACGAATCGGCTTGATAAGCCCGAGAATCACCTTCAGGATAGTAGTCTTCCCGCCCCCGTTCGGCCCGATGATGCCCAGAAAATCATTCTCAAAAACACTAAGATTGACACCATCAAGTACAACAGCATCTCCATATTTGACAGTCACATCCTCAAGGCGCACAGCCACATTCTTTTTCATCATTAATGCATATTATCTGCGAAACTTTTTGAAACAATCCTTAAATTCCTGGTATAATCCCTTGCAAGCGGGTCAACAAACACAACCTTGCCCCCGATCTCGCGCGCAATGGCCTCTGCGCTCTTGGAATCAAACTGCGGCTGCGCAAAAACAACCCTTATGCCATTCTCCTTCGCAAACTCAACCAGTCTGGAAACATCAGCACTGCTCGGCTCCTTCCCCTCAGCCTCAACAGGAACCTGCTCAAGGCCGTAATCGCGCGCAAAATACCCCCACGCAGGATGGAACACCATAAACTTCCGCATATCAACACCCAAAAGCGCACTCTCAATCTCCTTATCAACCACCTCAAGCTCAAGAACATACTCATCCATGTTTCCAGAATAATACTCGTCATTTTCACCATCAACTTCAGCAAGCCCCACATAAACATTTCCGACCATAATCTGGGCATTTCGGGGAGAAAGCCATATATGCGGATCATTCCCGGCAATCCCGATACCAGAAGAGCAGTCAACAACACCCATATCCTCATTCATGCGGGCAATCTTATCCATCCACACCATCTCAAACGGTATAGGAGCCCCCACCTTGACATACATATCAGCCTCACTGACACTCTTGAGTTGGCTCGGAGTAGGCTCATAAGTAGCAGGACTCGCCCCCGGCGGGATCATGACTGTGACATCAACCTTATCCCCACCGACCTTCTCAACAAAATCAGCAAGAGGAAGAATGCTAACAACCACCCTGACCTTCCCCTCATCACCCCCGGGCGCATCAGGCGCCGCGCATCCAAGCGCAAGAAAAACAATCAACAGAACCATTATTTTCTTCATGCATAACCATACTCAAAGAATTATAAATATTTTTCATTGCATCTCAAGTATGATCCGGCAATTAAAAAGCTTGGAAATGCATCCATCTACCAAAATTTCCATGATTTTGAACGAAGTTCAAAAGCTTGACACAAATTGTCATGATTTTTCTTCGTATATAAATATATCATGACGATGAAAAATATTGAAATTGACCAATTTATTGGGAATTTCATGATTTAACTGAACAGCGCAGTCATTCCACACAGTCACCAAAACAGATTACGTAAAACCACCCGCACCGCATCTGGAGCAGGAAAAATCACCTAAACCCTCCCGTACTTATCCTCAAGCCGGACCTCATCCTTCTCATCAAACTCCCCGTAAGACACCTCAATAACCCTCACTCTCTTCTCAGCGCCAATAATCCTGTGGCTTATCCCTTTTTTAATCTCAACAACATCCCCCTCTTTAACCCTGCGCCTGGCTTCGCCAACCTCGACAATCCCATCATCAAAAAAATACCACACCTCATCCCTCTTCTTATGAACCTGCAGGCTAAGCTCCTCCCCCGGTTTCACAGTAAGAATCTTTACAGTACATTTTCCATTCAAAACAAGCTGCTTAAAATCCCCCCATGGTCTTTCTTCAGCTCTCATAAGCATCACCCCTAAAACTTCAGCCTCAAAGTAACGATCTCAAAAGCCTTCATCTCGAGCTTAATCACACCGCCCTTCACTTTAACATCCTTTTTCACATTCCTGTCATCCTTCTCAATAAGATTCACAACCTTAACGCTCTTAGGCTCCATAAACAATGTGACACAAACATCACTCCGCCTCCCCCCGCTCTCATAGAACCGCAAGATAACCTCATTCTTATCCTCAGCTTTCTTAAGTGCAGACAAAACAACATTATCAGGCTCAATCTTCAAAAAAGACTTCATCAACGGCAGCTTAACATCCGTTATCTGGAACCCCACAAGGCCGGTATTGTATTCATGAGCATGCTTATACGATGACCCCTCCTGCCAGTCCCCCCTGTGCGGGTAAGCAGAATACCGAAACACATACTTCTTAAACTCCCGCGCATCAGGAACAGGCACAGCAGGACCTGTCTTCCCGTCAGACGAAAGCATCGAGACGCACCGAAGCAGCGTCAGATGGACATTCCCGTCTTTCACCTCATTCTCTGGTATGCCCTTGTGAATCACGCTCAACCCCATCTTCCCGTCAGAATAATCAACCCACCCCAAAGAAGGGAATATGCCTGTAGGCTCCTCCACCCATTTATCCTTCACCTTATGTTTCGCAAGTTCAGTCTTCCGGCGCACAGCCCCGAACTGTGTCCCGCAGACATAATCAGAAGACTCAATATCAGTAGAGAACCTCACTCTCAGCCGCAATCGCGGATGACTGTTATCAACATGCGTAACAAAATCGACCCGTGGAATATCCCTGTAGATGATTATTTTCTTCGTAAAAGAAAGAAACTTATGCCTCCATATAAGCGGCTCTCTCTTCTCAGTCAGCCGATACGGCCAGCGCAGTGAAAAATAATTTGTCCTGATATTTATAACATACCTAAGAGGGCTCTTGTCCACGTAAAAGTTCTCAACCCGAAACGAGCCGTACTTCACCCCGGCTCCCTCTTCTGTCTTCACAGGATAATCCAGTGACTGCCTGTGATAATAAAGGTCCCCCGTCTCCTCTTCCACCACAAGCTGGTTTGCAGTATATGAATTCTTGCCGTGGACTATATCAACCACCCCCCTCGAAGGGTCAGTCTCGACAGTGAAGAACCTGTTCTTTATCGTATTCCCCCTCATCATAAAATCCTTGTCATGATGCGCCTTAGGCTTCTTCTCAAGGATCCTGTACACTTTATACCCTAAAGCAGGAACAGCAGCAACAAACCCTATTTTCGCAAACCTCAGTGACCCGTCTTCATACCTTGCAAACTTTATTACCTCTATCTCAGCCTCTTCCTTCCCGCTCTTCAGCCCCCTGACATCCCTTACCTTCCCGACATCAAAATTAAGCTCAACCTCGCACCAGTTCCTCACTTTCCACGACAGCGAATTAAACACAACCACATCCCCACCATCCTTCCCCTCAGACTCTTTTTCCACAACCGACTGGAGTACACTCGGAAACACACTGGAAAGTGTAGTATTAAGAACATTGAAATGCTGCCTCACCTCTTCATATCCGTCATCCATCCCTGTCCCGGGGGCAGCATCATGGAATGCATTGAATAAGATCTTCCGCCAGCAGTTCTCAAGCTCATCACAGGGATAATCACGGCTCAAAAGAAAGGATATCGTGCTCCACCTCTCGCACCGCAAAAGCCAGTCCTCATATTTCGAGAGCCCCTGCTTTATCCACATCCTGCTCGAGCAACAGTCAGGAAAAACCTCAGAATATTTGCCACAATACATCTCCCCCTTCACGACCTGGAAATCCCTGCCCTCCTTCTCAAGTGCAGAGAAAAACTCACTCACAGTCGCAATCTTCATCTTCACATCATGCTTCCGGTTCCACTCCTTCACAGCATCCCCTGTCTCAGGCTGCGGCATAGTGACCCCGCTCCCCGACGGCATGAGTATGCATGATGTTGCAGCGCATTCCTTAAGCTTTGAATAGCTCTCATCAAACTTAGAGAGATTCAGCCCCGCCCTGTACCCGAGCGGCATCCAGTGCGAAAGGATCCGTGTCCTGTCAAGCCCTTCCCACAAAAATTCAGAAGGCTTCCGTATCGGCGCCCCTCTCCTGAACGCAACATGCTTATACCCGCATTTCTTGTATATCTGCGGAAGCTGTGCATTAAGCCCGAAACTGTCCGCCTGCCACATAACAGGAACATCCACCCCGAACTTCTCCTTAACATACTTCTTGCCGGCAAGAATCTCCCTCACAAGCGTCTCACCAGAGGGTATCATGGTATCTGCCATCAGGTACTCGCCGTTTGCAATCTCTATTCTCCCTTCCTTTATATATTTTGCAATCTTCAAAAACAGCTCAGGGTACTCCCTTTCCACTTCCTCAAGCAAAAAAGTCTGCTCAATCATGAATTTGTAGTCTTTAGTCTTTTCAAGAAGCTCAACCACATTCTTAAGGATAAACGTGATATTGATATGAAAATAATCCTCTTTAGTAAAAACCCAGATCGCATCATAATGCGTATGCGGAACAAGATAAATCTCACCCTTCCCATCTTTCCTCTTCTCAGCCATACATCTCACTCAGTCTCTGTTGATTATAAACTTATCCATTACCTCTACCCATCCCTTCGGTCCTTCCCCCCTCGCCCTGTAAAGATCCGCAACTTCAGCATCAACCCATCCCCCTTTATTATTCTTCACAACAGCGGGCAGACTGACTGCCTTAAGCATAGATATATCATTTCTGCTGTCCCCGACACCGACAGTCTCAACTTTCCCAAATTCCCTCTCAAAAAGCCCGCTAAGAATCCTGACAGCCTTCCCCTTGGAAGCATCTTTCCCGTGGATATTGTAATACCTTCCCCCGTGAGTCACAGAAAATCCCTTCTCCCAGATCTTTCTAAACAATATCCCCTCTTTTTCCTTAGCCTCATCAAAAATAAAGCTCTCATTGTATTGTTTCTCTTTTGCAAGCTTTGCCATCTCTATGCTAAGGCGCGTATCAAGAGCAACTTCTCTCACACTCATATCCCCGAACCCCTTTATCCTGAATCCGGTCTCATCTCTAATCTCTTTCAATGCCCTTCTCAACTTATCATACGACGACCCAAGCTCGATAACGCAATAATCACCAGCTTTCCTGCATTCAAAACTAAATGAAAAATAATCATTCGGGATAAAAATAGCCCCCCCGTTCTCCACAATAAAAGGATCATTTATCCCTGTCTTCTTTTGATAATACCTGTTCTCGGACACTGTTTTTGCAGTGCAGAACACAACCGGGACATCTTTCTTCTTCAAAATATTCAAAACAGGAAGCGCAGTATCATAAGAATAATCAGAAAAATCCAAAAGAGTGCCGTCAAGGTCAGTGTAAACTACTCTTTTCATGTTTTGCTTCCCCGCCAATCTCTCCTTGCTTGAGTCTCAAATACGTTTTTGAATCCTTTTGAAGCCCTTTCATGAATTTACCCACATCAATGCCGCCAATAGGGGGCATCCGTGCATTTTCTTTTGGCTTCCTGCAGCTTTTCTGCAGATCCTTTATTTCTTCAACGATTTTCTCCCTGATGCCGTCATTGGATAGCTTGCTGTAATAGACTGTGCTGAGAGACCCGGCAAGCATTCTCCTGATATGCTTCCTCCCTTTTTCCTCATGCAGGTGCGGGTTCAGTGTTTCTATCTGGAATACCTCAACACCGGCAGTCACAGCATCCGGGTTTACAGTATTTTCCGCATCCGGCCCGAAATTCTCAAACAGATAAACATAATGATACGGCTCAACAGAATACCCGCTTGAATAAGTCATGATATCCGCAAGCTTTGTAGTCAGCGCATGCTCTCCGGAGTTCCCGGTCACAATAACTCCGGTTTCAAATCCCGTGTGCTCTGAAAGCAGAAGGTTGAGAAACTTGTTTGTAGTTTCACTAACCCGCCCCCATTTTTTAAAATAGAATTTATCCTCCACAACCTTCGGCTTATATTTCCAGTGAAGCCTCACCATAGAATACGAAGACTTCGACATGCACAGCCCCCCGGCAAAATCCAGTATATACTCGCGCACAGACCCCGGGATATAATTATCAGCATCAATAAACCCCATAAAATCTTTTCCAATTGATTTTGCAAGCATCATCCCGGCAATCATCCCCTCGGATTTGCCGTCTCTCACAAGCCCCTTCTTATCAAGAATAGAATCATACCCTGCCTTATGAAAAGCATCCCCCAGCGCAGGATCTTTCTGGTGTATGCAGAGTATCTCCTGCTGTGTAAGCTCATGGATATTCGTCACAGCATCAGTCTCAATCTTATAGACGTCATGCGTGTCCCTGTCGCTGTTAGACACAAGAATGACAGAGCAGTGAAACGGGATCGCCCTCAGGACCCCATCCAGAAGATGCATATTCTCATTTTTCACAGGTATGATGATTGCCATGCGCTTCAAAACATCCCTTATGCTCTCGAAAGGAACATTGCACACCCGCGGGTTCTCAAAATCCCCCGAATCAAACTTCAGCACGCGCTGCAACTCATGGATCTTCACAGAGCCAAACACTTCCGTATCCCGTGCCATCTCAACAAGCATTACGTCACCTTAGCGCACAAAGCGCACCATACCATCTATGCCTTATCCTCCCTTACCATTAATTGTAGCCAAAAACTTTTAAACTCTTCTTTTTGTTTCATAATGCGCACAAGCATCAAACACATCAAAGCACAGAAAAACACAACAAAGACAGTAAAACACAGTAAAATATAGTAAACTACAACAAAGCACCTCACATATATCAAATAATGATATATCTCCCAAACAAAAAAATAAAGAGGCGGAAAAGTCACTTTCGCCGGAGCGACCTTTTCCATTCGTCCTCACCCACATTGTCATTCCGTCGTTTCAGTCTCAGCAACACCAAAATGGATAGTAGACCCATCAAGATGAACCCTCCCCCGATAACATATCGAGCGAGGCTCAAGTCAACCTCATCGTAGGCTTCTTCAGTCACTGGAACTGACAGTTTCATATCTTCTATGTCCGTCCCCATAACTGCTATCAGGATTGCTGCCAGTCCAACTACAACCAGCACCACTCCCGCAAGTCTCACATCTCCAGGTTTCATTTTATCCTTCTATGCCTCCTTCTAATATCCCAAAAATAGTTCAATCCTCCACCCATTTCAGGGCTTCATTCGCAGGCACTGTTAAGAACTAATTCACTCTAAATTGCTCTCACCAAAATCACTGAACTACTTAAAAAACGTGAGAGTTACTGCAAAATATCACTCACGTCCTTTAATCTCCCCTGCAAATCTTTTCCTCGTTCTGTAAGTCCGTAGATCGTCCCTACTGTAGGGTCATCGATTTTTTCTACAAAGCCACGCTCTTGGAGGTTGTCAAAATATTTCTCGAAACTCCACCAATCTAAATAAGCCTTTTTCATGATGCGTGTCTTCTTCGCCCTTCTTCCTTCATCAGATATTACGCCCAGTATGTCCAAAATAAGTTCCCATCTGCTTCTTTGCATTGTTCTTCTGCCGTTCATTTTTTTCGTGTCACCTCCTAAATTATTAGAGGGACCAAAAAACAGTCCCTTTAAAACTATTCCTTTTTTTTGCTTACCTCTTCCTCTTGAACACAAGGTACCCAATCGCTAACAGTCCTGCAATTGCGAATACAGCTACGAAGCAGGATGTTGTTGTCTTAATTGGTGTTATTCTCTCATTGCACTCTTCAACGAGTGCCTCCAGAGAATCAAGTTCCAATTGGCTGTTCCCGGTGCGAAATCTAAAGACCAGACATTTGCTCCTCCAAATGGAGTCGAATTCTTTGTAATCCATGTCCCAATATAATATTTCAGTGTTATCGATGTATATTTTATCTCCGAATACTACCGCATCATAGCACAATTTTGCTTGTTCCACATTCGGGTAACTCTCAATGAAGAAATAGCAGTACCCACTGCTGCTATTTTCATACTTACCCATATTCTTCTTAATATCTACATTGTCACTACTTCCCAGAATACCGTAAGATGAAATTGTCGATGCATTTAGGACAAAATCTGTGTTTGGTATCCGATTGGGGAACAATTCTCTTAACTCCCCTTGGCATCCATCCTGACTCGTTGCAACACCTGCCGTCGTCATCACTAATCCTAGGATCGCTGCAATGGCAGTCCACAGCATAACCTTTCCTTTTTTTCCTATCATTATCCATTCTCCTTTATTCCCAAAAACATTTCAATCCTCCACCCCCTCAGGCTTCATTCGCAGGCACTGTAATCCTCTAAATCTCTCTAAATTGCTCTCACAGAAATCACTATACTAATTTAAAGAAAAAAACAACGAGGGAATAAAAAAACATCTCCCTCAAAAAATTTTCAACTTCCCGAATCAGCGTATGAGTAGACTATGCTATCCATTTCTTTTACTGACATTCCAAAACTTCGCATTGTGAACAGAATGTTTCCATTCTGCCATACTGCGAATGTTGCTGGACCATGACAGTACATGAGAATATGAATGTCGTCCTGTAAGATACAAAACGGCAGTCTATTCCTTGACCCGACATTTGCAGTGTCTGTTACTCTTTGCTTTATACCTTCATATGCGAGCATAGCATCTGCTGGGCTACCATAGTTGTTGACCCATAGTCTTGCTATGCCTGCATCTCTGTCTTCTATCGTGTAAACCGCCATGATTCCATTAAGGGCTCCACTTTCCATGTAGCTTGGGATATTCTCTAACCCAAACCTCTCGACTAAGTCTTCCTGTAAGATTATCCCCTGAGCAGGCTCCTCTATTAATAAATCACGGAGCCCGTCACTTGATGTCATCGCCGCCGCTGCAAAGACTGATGCCAATATTATCGCAGCTACAATACCTATCCCTATCGTCGCTTTACCTCTATTTGTGTTCATTTTTTACATATTCACCTCCTAAAGCCCTATACTTTCTCTATACAGATGGGCTAGCCTGCACAGAGAATCATCAAATGAATTCAGATGATAATAATCTCATAAATTCAGAATCAAAAGAAGCCCAAAATCAGCTCCTTTTCAGGAAAGAGACGTAAAGACACATTCTTAATGTGTCAGAATTATCAGCAAAACTACCAAAATCAACAAATCAGTCTTACCTGAGACCGTTGCCGATTATTAAATTTTTCAATATCGCAAATTCACAATATCTACGATATTTAAGACAAAAACAGAATTCTACTGCCTTTGCCTTTTACTAAATCTATTCAAATGTTGTATATTCAATAAACATAACAATAACCATCAACAGACAGCCGCAATAGTGTTACTACCAAGAAATAACTTTATAAATCTTCCGAAACAGAAAAAAAGCCGCCGCCGCATCCACATAACATCAAAATCTGCTGCAAACAGGCAAAGAACCCCAACTTCCCCATACACCAGGGAATCTTCACTTATCAGGCGCCCCTAAAACCTCTCCCCAACAACAACTTCCCCAATCTGGACCGCATTCAGCGCAGCCCCCTTAAGAAGCTGGTCCCCGCACACAAAAAACTCAACTCCGCGCTCCCCAAAAACAAGATTCTGCCTGATCCTCCCGACCTCCACATCATACTTTTCAGTAGCATTCAGAGGCATAGGATAAACATTATTCAGAATATCATCACACACAACAATCCCCGGGGTCCCCTCAAACACCTTCAAAACATCATCAGCACTAACCTTTTTCTCAGTTTCAACAACAATGCTCAGAGAATGCGCCCTCATGGTCGGGATTCTCACGCAGGTGCATGATATTGGAATGCCCTCATCCCCGAAAATCTTATGCGTCTCCCACACAACCTTCATCTCCTCCCGGGTATATTTATTATCCAAAAAACAATCAATATGCGGTATAACATTAAACGCGATAGGATGCGAAAAAACCTTATTGCGCGCCTTCTTCCCCTCAAGCACCCTCCCGGTCTCCTCGCGAAGCTCAGCCATGCCCCCGTTCCCGGCGCCGCTGGTTGCCTGGTAAGTGGAAATGATGACCTTCCTGAGCCCATACTTCTTATAAATCTGGTAAAGTGGTATAGCTGCAATCGCAGTAGTGCAGTTGGGATTGGCAATCAGCATAGAATCACCAATTGCAGAAGCATT
>JAUVEK010000074.1 GCA_030594795.1 Candidatus Nanohalarchaeota archaeon
AGTAGGTGACAGGATACAGCTTGACGGCGGGGAATATGGTGATGTTAAAGAAATAGGTATCAGGAGCACAAGGATACAGACGCTTGATGAGACGCTGATAGTTGTGCCAAACGACACTATCGCCAACTCAAAAATCGTAAACTTCCATGCGCCCTATTCCCGCATGAAAGTGAAGCTCCGCTTTGGCGTTTCTTACGGTTCTGATGTGGCCAAGGTCAAGAAGACCATACTGAAAATTGCGAAAGGCATACCTGAAGTACGAAAAGATCCTGTGCCCCTTATCCTTTTTATTGAGCATGGGGATTTCAGCCTTAATTTTCTTTTGATAACATGGGTGGACAAGCCTGAGCTAAAGGGTATTGTAACAGATAAGCTGAACGTGGGGATAGACAAAGAGTTCAGGAAAGAGGGTATTGAGATACCATTCCCTACCCAGACAATATATACAGTTAAATAATGGGGGAGATAATATGAGTTCTACGAATGCGCAGGCAATTGATGCAGGGGATATGAATTTTTCAGCACTGACTCCTGATGAGGAAAATGATATTCTGAAAAATACAATTACAGACCTCCAAAAAGAGGTTGAGAAATTCAAGAACACACCCTACATTGTCGCTAATGTTGTTGAGATAGTCAACCCCGATGAGGTTGTCATAAGGCTCAATGGGGGCGATTTCTGCGTCAGTGTCTCTGATGATATCAGGAACAATATCAAACTGGATGACAAGGTTCTCGTCGAGCAGAAATCACTTACTGTGGTGCGAAAAATCGGTGTCTCGAAACACTTTGATGTGTCTAATTTCGTGATATGCGAGAAGCCTCATATCAACTGGAAAAGCATTGGCGGGCTGTCGTACCAGATCAACGAAATCAATGAAGTAATAGAGTTGCCACTGCTAAAGCCAGAACTATTCAAAAAGACAGGCATTGAGCCTCCAAAAGGCGTGCTGCTTTACGGCCCCCCGGGCACCGGGAAAACATTGCTCGCAAAAGCTGCTGCAACAGACACAAATTCAACATTCATCGAGATAGTAGGCTCCGAACTTGTCCAGAAATTTATAGGAGAAGGAGCAAAATTCGTCAAATCAATATTTGCGCTCGCCAAGGAAAAGGCGCCTTCAATCATATTCATAGACGAACTGGATGCAATTGCTGCAAAAAGGATAGAGATTGGCACTTCCGGTGAGCGGGAAGTCCAGCGGACATTCATGCAGCTTCTTTCAGAGATTGACGGGTTCAAGCATCTTGGTGATGTGAAGGTTATCGGCGCGACAAACAGGATAGACATCCTCGACCCTGCGGTGATAAGGCCCGGCCGCCTTGACAGGCTTATCAAGGTGCCTTTGCCTGATGAGGAGGGAAGGCATGAAATCTACAAGATACACACGTCCAAGATGCACCTGAACAAGGATGTCAACCTAAACGAGCTTTCCAGGACCAGCAAAGACATGTGCGGCGCCCAGATAAAATCCGTCTGCACTGAGGCAGGATATTTTGCGATACGGGATAACAGGTACGAAGTGAATATGGATGATTTTTTGTCAGGTGTAAAGAAAGTAAGATCCGACAAAAAAAGCCATGAGTTTCTGAAGATGTACGGGTAATGCATAAACACTTTTTTGCAGGCTGACTGTTTAGCCGCGCATTATTGTTTTCCACAAGTTTTTATTTACTTTAGGCATTCGGCCATGCAGCCAAGCTTCCTCTAAGATAAGCCTTGTTATCTCTTTATCAGTATAATTCTCTTTGACCATCTGTCCAATCTCACCAGCATGATGCCCTTTTGCATATTTGCGAAATATTGTATCAAGAGTTCCTTCTCCGCCTATTTTTGAAAATGCTTTTGCAACAGGCTCATACTCTCCATTCCAGTTTCTCATCTCACTAAAGGCATCCTACACTTCAGGACATCTGTAGTCTTCTACATATTCGCGTACCGCATCTCTGACATCTTCACCATACCGATCCGATGAAAAATAATATCCTATCTGAGATCGTCCTCCAATAATAAATGGTAATTTTTTCCTCATCTCTCCCATCACGCCTCCAATTGAATGCCGAAGACTTTTATAATTTTTACTATCTTCACAAATGATGTTATATTTTTCCTCAAGAATGTTCCATATCTCTTCGACGCTCGTGGATCTGACACCAGACCTTGGTTTGTCCTTATATAATACGTACCGAAATATATCTTTTCTTACTTCACAGGTAAGAAATTGATTTCCCCCTTTTACTTTTAATAAATTGGCTATCCTGTTCTCTATATCATATAAATCCTGTAAATCCTCAAATGTATATGACTCTTTTAATTCCTCATATTCTGCCTGCATTTGAAACACAGTATCAATTATGTTCGATAGGTTTATAGGTTTATCCACTGCTGGGTAGCATGACAGAAAAGTGCTTGCAATCCCTCAATTTTATTTCAAACACGCCTTCACAAGGCCAACAAAAAGCGGATGCGGGTTCAGCGGCGCTGACTTAAACTCCGGGTGCGCCTGGGTTGCTACAAAGAATTTGTGCGCCGGAAGCTCCATGAATTCCATGAGGCGCCTGTCAGGTGAACTGCCTGAAAACACAATACCATTCTCCTCAAGCTCCTCAATATACTCAGGGTTCACTTCATACCTGTGGCGGTGGCGCTCGAAAACTTCCTCCGCACAATATAACTTACTCACAATCGTCCCCTTCTTCAGCACCGCAAGGCAGGCGCCAAGACGCATGGTTGCACCATACTTCTTGTTCTTCAGAAGCTCCTTCTGCTCAGGGAGGATATCTATTACCGGATACCTTGTTTCAGGATCAACTTCAGTCGTATGCGCACCCCCCATATTACAGACATTCCTCGCATATTCGACTACAGCAAGCTGCATTCCCAGGCAGAGGCCAAGGAAAGGCATGTTGTTTTCTCTCAAGTATTTTATGGCTGTAATCTTGCCTTCTATGCCGGAGCTGCCGAACCCGCCGGTTACTATGGCGCCGTCAAAGCCTTTGAGCACTGCATCTGCCGGCTCTTCTTCAAAGCGCGTGGACTGTATCTGCACAATCTTCGGCCTGATGCCCTTGTGTGCACATGCGTGCTTTATTGATTCAAGAACAGAAAGATAAACATCTGCATGCTCTGTTTTCCCGTGGGACACGTACTTGCCTATCAGTGCGATTTTTAGTTCTTTTGTAGCATTTCTTAGCTTGTTTGAGTATTTTTTCCATTCCAGAAGATCTATATCTTTTTTCATGCCAAACTTCGATAATATCTTCTCAGCAAACTCCTGTTTTTCGAACAAGAGAGGCAGAGTGTAAATGCTTTCCAGATCCGGGTTGTCAATAATGTATTCCTCGTCGATAAAGCATCTTTTTGAGATGATCCAGCGCCGGGGCTTGTCTATACCGATTTCAGATCTCGCGACCACAAAATCAGGGAATATGCCTACTTCGCGCAGCTTGGACATCGCGTGCTGGGTCGGCTTGGTCTTGAGCTCGTTTACGTTTTTCAGGTACGGCAGGTAGGTCACCATCACGTTTATTGACGGGTATTCCCTGCTGAGCTCTCTTACTGCATGGAGGAAGACGAGATTCTCGATGTCGCCTGATGTGCCGCCGACTTCAACCAGCGTAAATTCATAGCCATTTGTGCATTCAAGTATCCTTTTTTTGACCTCGTTGACAATATCCGGTATCACCTCCACATCGCGCCCGTTGTATTTTAGCTGGCGCTCTTTTTCAATTACCGAGAGATATACCTGGCCTGTTGTGATATTGTTTCTTTTTGGTATATGCACACTAAGGAAGCGTTCGTAGTTGCCGAGATCCTGGTCAATCTCGCCGCCGTCGTCTGTCACATAGACTTCCCCGTGCTCAGTGGGGCGCATTGTTCCTGCGTCCAGGTTTATGTATGGGTCTATTTTCACTGCCGTCACCGAGTATCCCCCGGCTTTCAGGATAGCCCCAATGGACGAAGTAACAATCCCTTTCCCGAGTCCTGAAAGCACACCGCCGACTACGAATACGAATTTTGTTTTACTCTTTTTCGAAGAATTAGAGTTTTGTTTCATAATGTATTTACAGTGTGTAAACTTAATTTTATATATCATTGCCTGCCTCAATTAAGTTTTATATAATTTGCTCATCTATGTTCTCTAATGCCAGACTACAAAGAAAAGATAATTTCTACATTGATGCATACTGCTGCCGGTGCAGGTGTGGGATACATCTCGGAAAGCATTGTTATAGGCTATGGCGGGGGCATGGTTGCGTTTGTCGGGGCAATAGTACTCATACTCATGAACCAGATAGTGAAACACGTATTAAAAAAGCGCGAATTTAACTGGTGGATGGCAAACGGAATCTGGCCCTTCCTCGCAACATGGTTCGCTGTGTGGGTTATTGCGATTAATATTTGATGTGACCGGTTGCTTCTGTTCTAAATTGGTGCATCAAAACTTTTATAAATAGACAAAGCAACAAAGTTTATTGAAAACAAAAATTATGGGGTGACAATATGTCAGAATATACTATAAAAGTCAAGGCGCCTGAAAAGATGGACCTTATAATCACAGGGAGCGAATCTCAGCAGCTTAAACTGGATCCTAAGGAGTTCCAGCAGGTGACTGTAGATTATGACGGCGACACACTGATATTCCAGGGAAAGAAAGTGAATGCTGTAGCGTCACTCAGGTGCATTTCAGATGTGTTCTGGATGATACTCTCACTTACATCAAAAGGATTTACAATAGAGCCGAATGAACCAGCTGAAATACTGAAGAAGCTTAAGCTTAAATGAAAGCGAAGATGTTAAAAGATGATATGCAGGAACTGCAGGAGTGATATCGGGACCAAGGAGTGGAAATACTGCCCGTTCTGCGGCGAGAGTATCTTAAGGAAGCCAATATATCAGATGGGCATGCAGGATGTGGCTGACAAAATGCTTTATGGGCTGCAGAAGCGCCTGATGAGGAAGCTGTTAGCTACGCTGGCAAGTGGTTTTGCCCGGGAACAGAACTCTCCTGTACGCGGGTTCTCTGTGAAAGTAATATCCGGCCGCGGCCCTGCTGCACAGGGTACAGGACAGGCAGTTAGCACCCGGAAGAAAACTGACATAGACATGACAAAAAAAAGGCCGGCTCCAAAGGAGACACTTGAGCCTGAGACAAGTATTGTAAAACTCCCCGGCAAGCTGAGAGCAGATATCTGTGTGCCTGGTGTAGGGCACCTGGATGATATAGATGTCCTTGAATTTGAGAATTCCTGCGAAGTTCGCGCATACAGCGGCAGCAGGTTATATTTCAAGATAATCCAGATACCTAAAGACTTAAACCTGTCTGGAAAAAGCCTGTCCGGCAAGACTCTTGTTCTTGAATTCATGCGCTGAAGACCAAGTAATCTTTATATACGATGGATACTATAAGTACTTATCATGAAAAAGGTCCTTATTATAATCTTTGTGTTCTTGCTATGCTTCTCGTTCTTAATAATCCCTGCCTTGGCTGACGACGATGATGACGATGATGATGACGACGATGATGATGACGATGATGATGACGATGATGATGACGATGACAGGAGAATAAGGAAAAGAGGACATTATTGGGACCATAAAAGCGGCATAACTGCAATCGACCCAACTGAATTGGGCGGCATCGTCACAACTCCGATAGGAATAACGCCAACACACTGAGGATCAGCACCACCAGCAGGGTGGTCACCATGGCGAAACCCTCGCGGTTGGGCATGTTGGTTGTGGTTTTTGTCTCGGTATGGCTCATGTTCTGCTCCCGGTCCTGGCTTTTGATTTGAACAATTTCAGTCAATCCGGATCACCCGTTGCGCAGGGCGATGCGGGTGGTGTAGGTCACGGGTTCTCCCTGGCTGGTTTCGCCCTGGATGGTGATGCCCACGAAGCGGACCAGCGTCCGGTTCGCCGCGGACAGGGGAACCGCGGCCAACGGGTTCCCGTCGACGTCGAAATAGGTAAAGGTCAGGTTCTGGACCCCTTGCAGAACGATCTGGTCGCCCGTTCCGTTGTTCCGGATCAGGTCTCCGGCGGCAAACCGGTAGGAAATGTTTTCATCGGGTCCGGTGTCCGCGAAATCGGAATCCCCGTTCAAGTCCATCCGGCACTGCAGCTGGTTGTCGTCCGCGATGGCGAAATAATCGAATCCCGCCTCGCCGGGGTCGCAGCCGGCGGAACGGATTTCCCGCGTCACCAGGGACATGATCGCCCTCATGGACTGCTGATACTGCGCCCGTTCCCGGGTCTCACTGTAGCTGTTGCGCGCTCCGGTCAAAAAGCCGAAAAGAACAGCCATGATGACGCCGAAAATCGCCAGGGAGATCATCAACTCAGTAAGAGTCATGCCCCGTCGGTTGATCTTCTTGAATGTTTTCATCGTACTCATTCCCGTTCCCCTGTCAGCGCGTGGACATCAAGTCGGTGATGGTGAGCGTTTCCTGGGCGCCGTCGTTCTGCCAGGTCGTTGTCACGACGACCCGGTCCAGGCCGAAAGCCACGTTGGTCACCCGGACGGTCCAGGCGATCTGGCCTGCCTGACCTTCGGAATCAACGGCGTTGCCGAAGCCCATTCCCTTGGTTCTCTCCATGTGCATCTGGGCCAACACGATGCTCTGGGTCGCCCGGTCCGCCTCTGAAACCTGGTCACGGGACCTGTGCTGGATGACGGCGATGGGTAGCACGCCCACCGTCAGGATCATCAACACCATCAGGATCTCCACCAGGCTGAAGCCGTCACGACCAAATCCGGGCAGGTGCCCGCAAGCCAACGTCCGTCTGATTTTTCGGTTCATTTTCTGCAGCATGGCTAGTGCACCTCCACA
>JAUVEK010000143.1 GCA_030594795.1 Candidatus Nanohalarchaeota archaeon
CAAGCAGCCCAGACATACCACTCATAACAAATCACCTCACATTTGTAAATACTTACACCCCCAGAAATAAAAATATGTCGTATAACATATGCGGTTTTTCTGAGAGAAATTTTGAGTTCACGGAACTCCGCCGAAAATTTAGTTTTGTTTTATATCTTTTTTATTAAGAAATACCCTCCAAGTAAAATACCTGCTGCACCAACCCACTGAATAGAAGACAAAATTTCTCCCAGTAAAATATAAGCAAATAATGCTGAAAACAATGAACCTGAGAGGAAAAATGTAGTTGTAATAAATGGACCAACTAATTTTATTGCTCTATATTGACAGATCACAGATAAAAAATATAAGATTGCTGTAAGTAGGACATAAAACAAACCACTAAATAATGCACTTATACTATGATAACCCAAAAGAAAAGGAACAAACATTACTATTATTAATGCACTCATACAAACTCTGAAGAAGATGACAATATCTGTTGATACGCTATGCATAATTTTTTTAGCAAAAACATTTTGAAATGCCACTGCTGATGCAACAATGATTATCAATAAGTCACCTAACTGAGGAAATATCAAAGCTCCGTTGGTTATTAATAAAAATGCCCCAGTTAGCATTATAAACATAAAAAATATCGAACTTCTTGGAGATTTTTCTTTTAATAATATATAGGCAAGAGGCAATACAAACAAAGGAGTTAATCTGATAAGAAATCCTGCGTTTACCGCTGTTGTAATATTTTGTCCTAGAAATAAAATTAAAATAGCTGCAGCGGAAACAATTCCAAGAATAACTAAATCTCTTAATTCATATTTTTTGATGAATTTCAAGTTCTTTAATTGTGACGAAAAGAAAATAAGTGAAATAAAAATAATTATAATGCTTCTTGAAAATGAGAATGATAATGGATCTAAACCAAAATTTAAACCCATTTTTTGAACAACTATTAGCAAACCATAGAATAAAGAAGTCCCAATTAAATAAGCCAATGCAATTTTATTATTTTTCCTCATATATAACCAATTAAATCTAATCTATTTTAAATTTTCTTTTTTAGGCGAAGCAGAGTGAACTTCGCGCAACACGGAGTTTATACGGAATTTTGTCCGCTTTTTGGTGTATATTTAGATATTTTACATACTTTTTCTACTCTACACTCACCCAAAAAACTTCTTCCTCGAAAGACCGGCCATCGCAACAAGCGCAGGAACAAGCATCAGCCCGACAACAATAACCCCGGAACCAAAATAATACATACTCCCCGACCGAAGAAGCGGCATCCCGACAAGTGTAGCATCAATCACATAATGCGCAATCAAAACAGTCATAATATCATACTTCACAAACATATACCCGAAAATCAGCCCCGCAATCGTAAGCTCAACCGCTCTCACATACACAGGAAACACAGTATACGAAGAATGCCCCAAAGCCCAGATCACAGCAGGAACAAGCAATGCAATAAAAAGAGACTTCGTATACTTTTTGGTCAAAGGAATAGCAAAAAACCTGAACAAAAACTCTTCAGACACAGCAGCCAGCATCCCGATAGTCAAAGGAAAAAGAAACGGCAAAAAAGTATTCAGCATATTGGAATAACCGGCACCTGCAGGCATCCATATATCAAAATAATTCCTCCCGACAAGATAAAACACAGTAACATACCCCAAAAAGAAAAATCCAAGTGCATACCCCCTCACAGCAGAGCCCACAAAATCATGGCTAAACAGCTTCCTCCCAAAATCAGTAATGCACGAGGTCCTGCTTAAAAGAACCTCCCTTGAAAGCGACTCCCCGCTGGCGCCGCTCATAACAATCACCGCCATATAAACCAGCGCAGAAACCACAGCACTAAAGAAAAGAGTAGCAAAAAACACACCCTTGCTGATAGTTGTCGGATAACCTGAAAAAATCACCGGCATAGAATTAACAAGATCCGCAACCACAAGCACACCCACGATTACAGCAAGCCACATCGCGAACTTCATGTGGATATCATTTTTCTTATACTTAACAACAAAAACCCCAAAAGACAATATAACAAGAACAATCATAAAAACAAAACTCAAAAGAGTAAGAACAACACCATAAGACCTCTCATTTTGATATTCCCTCAAAAAGCTTTCAGGAACGTAAAGATACTTTCTGTAATACCCAACATAATCCCCGTAAACAGAAACATCAATCCTGTACGTTGCATTAACCAGAGTATAATCCTTCTTCTCCCACATAAAATCATGGTCAATCCTGTTCTTCCTGTTCTCAGTTGAACTCAATATCAAATCAAACCCGGACACATCAACCTCCATAGACTCAAGAAACTCAAGCGCAATCCTCCTCGCCTCATCCTGCTCAATATCGGCGCCCTCATCCTCATCAAGTATCTTCTGCTCAAAACCGATTATGCTTCCATCCTCCGGGTTGACCAGCACAGAATATTCCGTCTTCTCAAGCGGCATAAAAAACCTGCTCCTGAAAAACCACAGCTCAACCTCATCTATCATAACCTCATTTGCCTTTTCAATACCCATCTCCTTCTCAAGATAAACCACAGCATCTCCAAAAGAATCAAACAGCGTACCACTATCATATCCCTCTAGACTGAAATTCCTGCTAAGAAGAAAATCATAAGAAATCTGTTTCGCATCCTCGCTTGTTATATCAATTTCAATCGAAGCCTCTGGAAAGGCAGCGGAATAGAACACCAAAAACAACATCAGCCCAAGAAACCCGACAGCAATAAATCCCCCGTAGTCCCACGCAACTTTATTTCGCATAATAAAAACTCCAAAAAATAAAAGAACTCACTAACTTATATACTTTATCAAAAAATA
>JAUVEK010000099.1 GCA_030594795.1 Candidatus Nanohalarchaeota archaeon
GGCTTCTTCTGTGGTTATTATTATTGTTGATTCTTTGGATATCTTTTCGATGTCCGTGGAGTCGCAGTGGTCGTAATGCCCGTGCGAGACCAGAATGAAGTCTGCCGGGGGGGGGTTGTCGGCGGGTATTTTGAACGGGTCAATGTATATTGTGGTCGTGCCTATGTTTATCTTGAATGCAGCGTGCCCTATGAAAGAAATTCTCACATCCTGATATGTGAATGAGTTCATGGTAATATAGTGGGGGTTGAGGTATTTAAGTTTGTGGTATTTTATGTTGTGGAGGTCACAGGTGGCTGAATTTGAAGTCTTTTCTATCTTTTGGAACACATCGAATATTTAAAGTTTTTTTCTAAAAAGAGATTTATGAAATCTGAACACATTGATGAAGATACTGCCTATATTCCAGACCTCATTAAATTGGGAAAGGAACCTGCCACTCCCGTTCAATGGGTGAGGATGAGTGAATCTCATGCAGAAAGTGATTGTGTCGTACTGTATCGGATAAAAAGAGTCAGAAAATATAATGAAGACGTAGGGAGAAATATAGAGACACTGTATGTAGGCGAAATACCAGTATCTTTTGAAAGTGAAGATAATGTGAATGCATTTAAGATATTGGATGAGTATGATGTCGGGCTATATGGACTCATTTTAAATGAAGACAATGAGGGTGAATTAGATAGTATAATGTTTGATTATCATACAAAAGAAGACGCTTCTAAGAGGTGGCGTATAAATATAAAAATTGGCGATGTGGCTAATGTTAACTATATGCAAAAAGATTGGTCATATAAACAAAGAACATTTTCTGATAATTTCCTCTCGGCAGTTGAAGGTGATGCACTCATTGATTCATTTGATACTCCATGTCAATACGCATATATAGCGCCTATTGGAAGTCTGACAATTGAATTTAAAGACAGTTTAGAAGAAGTGTTATCAAAGAGAATAGAGGAAGTTCTTAAGCAGCAGGGCATATCGCGTGATTAGTTAAAAATCAAGCGCTGAAGCCGGTGCTTTTGCTTAATTATGCAATAGGTTTAATAAAAGGAATCCCTGCCCAAACGCGAATTATCTAGTAAAAAGTTATGATTTCTCTTAGGTCGCGGATTACTGCGCCCGGCTTTTTCATGGCGGCTGCTTCATCTGCTGCTTCTTTTGAGGTGCTGCCTGTCAGGACAAGGGCGCTCTTGAACCCGCATTTGTTTGCAAAGACAATGTCCTCGTTTAAGTCGTCCCCGACCAGAAGGACGTCTTCAGGAAAGAGTGTCAGGTCTTCTGATAGCCTTGCTTTGAATATGTCTGACGGCTTGCCAATATGTATCGGCATCCTGCCTGTGAGGGCTTCAAGCGCCCTGATAATCGGCGCTTCGCCCGGGTAGAGG
This sequence comes from Candidatus Nanohalarchaeota archaeon, assembly GCA_030594795.1. GTDB lineage: Archaea > EX4484-52 > EX4484-52 > EX4484-52 > B79-G9 > B79-G9. The sequence goes on from JAUVEK010000099.1 coordinate 1,389, forward strand.
TCACTTCCTACCCTGAAAAACTTTGATATGCCTGTGCAATATACTTCTGCGCCATTGTTTATAAGGTCAGCTGCGTGTTTCAACTTGGAATAGTTGAAGTTGCGGTCAATCCCTATCAGGACGTTCTTTGCATTATCTGAAACCTTTATGTCTGCTTCTGAAAGGTCCTCGATAAGCCCGTGCTCTCCAATGAGATACACTTCACTAATTGCCTTTTCTTCAAAGTATTTGGATGCAACATAACCAGAAGAAAAAATATGGTCCCTGGTTGTCCTTATACCAAGTTTAAGAAGCCTCTTTGCATATTCGCTTCTTGAGATAATCGTGTTATTCGTAATGAAATGGACCTGCCTGCCTTTCCTTTCGATCCGGCTGGTCACATACTCTGCCTGGGGCAAAAGTTCTGTATATGTCCAGATGGTCCCGTCAAGGTCGAAGATATAGTGTTTTATGTTTTTAAAGGGTACAATCATGTGCAGCACCGTATAGAGATTACTGGTTCTGTTTATCTTTATGTGAATTGTTAATTATTTAAATATATAGCCGTGTGCATAACTTTCGGCACTGTTTTTGTGAGCATAATAATAAATATAAACAAGAGAAGGTAATAATTTACTATGAAATACGCAATTTTGCTTGTGTCTGTAGCAGTGTCATTTATCTGTCTGCCTGGTTTGTCGTATCAAGAAAATTGTATGTGGGATGGCACCTGCACTGAGGAGAAATATAATGTTGATTTTTGCGGGAACGGGCATTGTGAACCATTTGAGACAAAAGACTCATGCATTGAAGATTGCGGGTCTATACTTGATCTTATAATCGAAAAAGTCAGGTCCGCAGGCAGAGGAACACCTGGAAGCGGCCCGTTCGGTGGAGTGCAAGGTTCAGCTATCACATTGATGTTAGGTTTTTTTGTATTAGTCATTGTAATCATAATTTTGGCTATAATACTAATTGCAGTCCATGGCAGGGTGGTTGGGAGTATCGAGAGAGAAATCATATCCTGATTAGCAGCCGGCGTAAAAGGCGTGTCTCTGTCTCTGGTTTCGTCAACAACCGTATATGCCCCGCACATATCACCCTGTCCGCAGGCTACGTACCGCTCCACAGGCATCAAGCGAAAAACATAAAAGAAATTGATTCTGATGAAATATCAGGGTAATAATATGTATCTGACAAAACAGGAAGAGAAAATGCTTGCTGGAGAAGAAGGTCGCGCAGTCAAAAAAAGCATGGAGATTCTGGTTGCACTTGGAAGAATTTTCGGCGCTGACAAGCTAATAGAGATATCTTCTGTCCAAGTGGCAGGAGTTTCTTATCACAATCTGGGTGATGCAGGCCTTGAATACCTGAACGAACTGGCAAAGGACGGAAGAGTCAAAAATAACATAACAGCGACACTAAACCCCGCAGGCATGGACCTGAAAGACTGGAAAAAGCTGGGCATACCAGACAGATTTGCTGCGAAGCAGATGCAGGTTATAGATTCTTTCAGGAAACTTGGATTGGAGATAACATGCACATGTACACCTTATTTTATAGGCAATAAGCCGAAACCAGGTGAGCACATCGCATGGAGCGAATCTTCTGCTGTAGCTTATGCAAACTCAGTCCTTGGGGCAAGAACAAACAGGGAAGGCGGGCCTTCGTCGCTTGCATCTGCACTGACAGGCAAGACTGCAAATTATGGTTTGCATCTGGATGAGAACAGGAAGGCTGAGGTATTGGTTAATATTGGTTCTGGTGTTGAGTTAAGGACAGTGGCGGACTTTGGCGCCCTCGGCCATGCAATCAGCCGGAAAGTAAAGAATAAGGTGCTTTACATAAGAGGGATAAAAAAGGCAGGCATCGAGCAATTAAAGGCGTTCTCTGCCTCTACTGCAACTTACAGCGGGACTGCGCTGTTCCATATAGAAAACATAACTCATGAATCCAAAAATACAGAAGCTCCAAAAGACAAAGTAATAATTGAGAACCGTGACATAAAAGAATCTTATGATTTCCTGAATGACGGCTCTGAACCTGACTTTGTTTCAGTCGGATGCCCCCACGCATCTTTAAAAGAACTTGAAAAAATCGCATCCTTCCTGAAAGGAAAGAAGGTGAAAAAAGAGTTCTGGATTGCAGTCTCAAGGCCAATTAAAGAACTTGCTGCCTCGAAGGGGTATGTGAAAGTAATAGAGGATGCCGGCGCGAAGCTTGCCTGCGATACGTGTATGGCAGTGGCGCCCCTGAAAGGACGCTTCAGGTGCCTTGCGACAAACTCTGCAAAAGCCTGCTATTACGGAAGGGGCGCAAACGGCTTCAAGACAAGGTTTTGCTCCTTGGAAGAATGTGTAAAACTGGCGGTGCGATAGAATGAAAACAGCATCATTTTTTGACATAGATGGAACATTATTCAATGGATTCATCATGAATGAGTTTTCAAAGCACCTGCTTCAAAAGAATCTTTTTGAAAAGAAATATTTTGAGAAATTTAGTACCTATATCAAAGACTATCAGGAAAAGAAAATAACCTACCGGAAAGCGTCACTAGTCCTTTCGCAGGTTTATGCACTGGGCCTTAAAGGCAGAAAAAAGAAAGATATAGAAAAGGAAGCAGAAGAGTTTGTTAAGAAACTCAAATTTTTTTCTTATGCAATGCCTCTCGTAAAATTAATGCAAAGTAAAGGGATGATCATTGCGATGAGCGGCGCCCCAATTGATCCAGCAGTTTACCTAAAGGATATTTTCGGTTTTGACTTAGTCTACGGGACAGAGCTCGTTGTGAAAGACGGGGTATTCACTGGCGAAGTCAAAACAAACCTCGTGATCAGGGAAGAAAAGGAGATGATCCTCGCAAAGATAATAAAAGAACACAATATAGACCTGATGCAATCTTTTGGTTTTGGGGACACTGAACAGGATGTCTCTTTCCTGGAAAAGGTCGGATATCCTGTTGCGCTTAATCCAAATACTGAATTGAAAAAAATTGCTAAGCGCAATAACTGGCCATGCTTCACCCCAGGTGATGATGTGCTCGAGGGAATAAAAAATATTCTGAAAGCAGAGAAAAAGGAGATAAAAGGCAGGACAATCTCAAAAGGGTCCGCAGAGGGAGAAGTCATAATCTCACATGAGCCAATCTCGTTTTTCGGCGGCGTTGATCCTGATACCGGTGTTGTTGTTGAGAGCGGGCATGAACTGGAGGGGAAGTGTGTAGGAGGCAAAATACTGGTGTTTCCGCATGGAAAAGGATCTACAGTCGGCTCATATACCCTGTACAGGATGAAGAAGAATGGTGTCGCTCCAAAGGCAATTGTTAACAGGGAGTGCGAACCAATAGTTGCTGTCGGTGCAATAATAGCAGAAATCCCTGCAATAGACATGCTTGAAAAAGACCCATTGAAGATTTTAAGGAATGGACAGAAAGTCAGGGTGGATGCCGATAAAGGCGTACTGGAATTGTAACTTGACGCATCTTTATATAGGGGATAAACCTTAAT
>JAUVEK010000133.1 GCA_030594795.1 Candidatus Nanohalarchaeota archaeon
TGCCATGATAAGCGCACGGGGGGTGAAATACTGACCTGCCCCACTCTTCACGTCCTCTGCATTTTTTTCCAGCAGACCTTCATAGATTTTCCCCTTAACATCAGAACCCATCAAACTCCAGTTTTCCTTATCGATCATGCCCATGATGCGATATAGCATAGCAGGGTCCTGAATCTTGTTCTGTGATTTTGTAAATATCTGTCCAAGAATGCCCCTTGCTTGACTTAATTCACGAAGAAGTTCTGCATAATGGGATTCCAGATCAGCACCTTTTTTTGATACCAGACTTTCCCAGCCATATTCTTCTGGAATAGGCAGTTTACGGTTGTATGGTGGTTTTGAATATTCATCTGCCATTTTCAGAAAAAGCAGATATGTCAATTGTTCCAGATAGTCGCCGTAACCGACACCAGCATCACGGAGTACGTGTGCGTAACTCCATACTTTTGATACTATGGTTCCTGTGTTTGTCATGTTCTTTTCGATGCAGTACTGCTCGGCAACGGGAAATAGTGATTATGCGGCATACATCACTTTCCCGCTTTTGGCATATTCAACAACGAGGGAAGTTCCGCGCTCAAACTCTTCTGAAGTTAGGGTAACAACATCAAGAGGCACCATGAAATTCTTAAGAGTCATTATTTCAGCGTATTTAGTTAATCTTGCCCTTTCAAAAATATCTTTACCGCGAAAATCTTCTGATATAATTAGAATGTCAACATCGCTTTCATCTGTGGTTGTTCCTTTGACCTGTGATCCAAATAAAATTATCTTTGAGACTTTCAATCCTTTTTCTTTCAGGCATTTTTCAAAGAACCTGACAGCACCAGTCACTTTTCTTTTAACCATCTTAATAACTCCTTGCTTTTCCCAAGTATTTCATCTGTTTTTCCTTTGTTATAATCTTCCAGCATTTTCTGAAGGTTATCCGGGTATCGAGTCAGGACACTTACTCGGTTCAGGGTGAAAACAAAATCATACATATCTTCCGGAAGGTCAAGATCAATAAATTCAAGTAGATATAATATGTTGTGAGTTTTAGGGGGGGCATCCTCGAATTTCCGAATATATATTCCTTTGAGGGCTTTTTCTATAGATAAATGGCACATGAATACGGAATAAAAATACCGCCCTCCGCTGAACATAAATTCCGCGGTATCCATGTCATAATCAGCTTGCTTAAACCACTCATCTTTATCCATGAGTTTTTCTCCTTGTTGGTTTATTGTTGTTTTCCTTTATCTGCTTTTCTTGGCGTATCCTCTCCAGCAGTTTCTCAGCAGGCTCCCAGTCAGGGGCGTTGCGGGCTTCTTCCAGCTCTTTTTCGTTAAGCAGTTTTCCCTCGAAGGCTTTTTTCAGAATGCTCTGGCGCAGGGACTCTGCTTTTTGCAGGGATTCTGCTATGGTTGCTTCCATTTTGTCGCATAGCGAGAGGTGGCGCTCGACCTCGACAACTATACGGCGCTGTTCTGCAAGGGGTGGGAGGGGAATTAGAAGTTGTCTCAAATCTCCCAAGCTTATATTTGGTCTAGCAGTGTCTACTTTGCCAGCATGGATATTTTTCTGTAATTGTGGAGAGAGTAATAATTGTACTAAATAGGACGGTAAAAGAGCATTATTCACTCTGATTAAAGACACAGCTTGATTAATATTTGCACTTATAATCGTTGATGGTACAACCCCACAACGTCCAATAGAAGCTCCTACGATATTAATTAAAACATCAAATGGTTTAAGCTGGGAGCGTATAAGTTTATTATGAAATTCTTCAGGTATTTTAACGGCCTTTAAGAGATTGACATTTCCCCATAAAACGTTTTCACTTCTAATAAAAGGGATACCTTCTTCTATATATTCAAATCCTTGCCATTTTGGAGACTCGCCTTTTGTTATTAGATTACAGCATAGCCAAAGTTTATTCCACACCCACCCCTCCGGTAGCTCCTGCAAACTGCTCATATCCGGCGCCGCAGGCTCTTTGTATTTACCTTTGCCGTTCCACTTCTCGCGCCGCTCCTTCAGGATGCGAGCCAGCAGCACATCCGCAGGCTCGTAGTCGCGCCCCTCATCGCATGCAAGTTCAGCCTCGGTCGGCACGAGCCTTCCCTCGCAGGCGGCTTTGAGGACTGACTGGCGGTAGCGCTTTAACTGCTCCTGCGCTTTTTTGAAGTTATCTATGCCGTTGTCCAGATCGCTGAAAAGCTGTTCGATTTTGGAGACTATGGCTCGTTGTTTGGGAAGGGGTATTATTGGAAATGGTTGTTTTCTAACAATATCTTGACTTATATTGGGCTGCGCTCCACCCATACCAGATTGAATTAATTTTTGTCTTCTAAAAAGAAGGAAATAGTACATGTACTTTGAAAGAATAACCCCATTATCGAAAATTCCACATACAGCTTGGTTTGTTGTAGCTTTAATGCCCAAAAACGCAAGTTTGCCAATTGTTGCCCCATAAAGAGCGATTAACAACGTTCCCGCAGGGAAGATTTTTGCACTTGAATTTTTTATTGCATCCTCAGTTATTCTCTCTTCTGTACCATAGATAATATTATTTTCAAGCTCACCCGACTTAACCCAAGGAATGTTTCCGAGGTAAAATTCTGGCTTTTTTCTACTTGGAGTCCCTCCACTTGTTGTTTTGAAAATATTCCCGAGGGGTTCTATGAGTATCTCTTTATCCATCTTACGCCGCCACCACTGCCACATCCATTTCACTAATAACCACATTCATTCCAGTCCCAAAGAGCTGAAACATCTTACCACGTCCTCCGATTTCGTCAAACGGTGTATAGTCTGGAGCATCCACTTCAATATGAACACTTGTGGCAATATGTTCTTTCATCACCCTCATCCAGTGCATCTGCGCTTCATTAAACTTTAACGCTCCCGCCTGCTTTTCAAATATCCATTTCTGGAAGTTCCTGTCCACTGTTTTATCATAAGCTGTCAGTTCATCATCAATACCTGTTACCCTGCGGAGAATGGAAACAAGAGCAAACAGCTCACCTCTCTCCTTTTTCATACGGGTATCGCCTCGTTCAATATT
>JAUVEK010000117.1 GCA_030594795.1 Candidatus Nanohalarchaeota archaeon
AAGCAGAGACTGGCAAGTGACTGCGGCATATTACACTATTTATCACGGAATCTATTCTTTGCTTATGAAAATTGGAGTGAAATGCGAGATTCACTCATGCACTATCGAATTTACAAAAAGATTCCTAAAAAACCACTTCCTACCCAAGGACTTTGAATTAATCGATAAAGCATTCTGTGCAAGAATAGATTCGCAGTATTATGTTAACCGAAAAGTGCCAAGTCAGAACTATGAACTTATTATGAAGAAAACACCACTATTCCTTGTCAAGTGCAAAAATGTTGTGCTTGAACAAAAAGAGGTTGAGGACATTAGAAATCAAATATCTTCTTTGAAATAAGTTGAGCAGACTTATTATTTCATTGAATTTTAGTTTTTTTGCCACTTTTTACGATTATTAAATATCGAGCGTGGCGAGCATATTAGTGCGAGGGACATGAACTTTGCCCCCTTTTTTTGGAAAACTTAAACTCAATTGAATTTAACAACTTATATCCGGACAAAAGTGCGGGTATAAGTACAATTTGGCGCTATATCCAAACATAGCTCGCAGATACATTACTATAACAGAGCTTATCTATCTTTAGCCATTCCCTTGCATTCTTGGAATTATTCTCTTGTATCCCTAGAAAATATCCTTTTCAGAAACAATTATGAAGTCTCCGACTGACTTCACCGCAGAAAACGGGATTAAGATGCGCCCGTTTTCGTCCTGCTGAAGCTGTAGGTCGCCTGTTGCCTTTGTGGGCTCAACCAGCAATATATTCATCAGTTCACCGGTGTCTGAAATGAAACTGACATCCCCGGCCTTTCCGAACTTCCTGCCGGTCTCATCACTTACTATTGTCTTACCTATAAACTCTTTGCCTCTGATTTTCATATCCTTCATCATCATTACCACCTGCCTGTATAACAATTATCTATTCATTATATGAACCCAAAAACTTAATAAACTTATAGTTCCCCGGTCAAAGAAAAGTCACAATGACCATCGCAATGATTCCGCCCGACAGCGTAGCCACGAAATTCACAGACCCGTTCGTCATCAGGCCCCGGTTCTCAAACAGCAGCCCCAAAACACTATCAATAGCAGACCCAAACACCCCTCCTGCAGCCACAGCAAAGAACAAGACATGCAGTGAAACAGGAGAACTCACAAAACTATTATAAAACACCAAAGAAAGCAGTGCAATAATCACGCTCCCGCCAATTGATGCAAGAGTCCCTATTTTGCTCACCCCTCCATTCAGTCCTGGCTCCACTTTTTTGTGGGGGTTCGTTATCAGCACAGGCGCTTCTTTCGACATCTTGCCAATCTCTGATGCCAGCGTATCTGCAAGTGCTGCAGAAATGCTTCCGAGATAAAAATAAGGCAGCCCGAATACCGCGCTCATAAACGGAACCACCCCGTTTGACAGGACATTGTCTGCCCCGCGGTGCTCATGTTTCTTCCCGTCCTTACCGCGCCCGCAATACGTGGCATACAGTGAAGTTACAAGAAAGACAAAAAGAACAAGAATCCACTCAAACCCCCGCAGGCGCCATATTGCGATCCCGTATATTGCAGAAAGGACAACCGCAGTAAGGTCAAACGACTTTGTGCTTAAAAGAACCAGTGCAAAAATCGCTATCACAAAAAACTCAATCATTTGACCACATCACGCATTTATCAGCACGCTTTTCAGTTTCACAGAGACATCATATTTATATGAGCGCCCCCGTTTCTTTCGCGAAACAAAGCTGCCGGCCTCAAGCCTCTTCAGGATATTATTGACTGCCCTCAGAGCATGGACTTTGGACTTATAATCAGAAATATCCATGCTCTCAACCAGCTTCGAAGGAGTTATGCCTCCACCGGATTTCGACAAGATATCGACAATCTCTGCCTGCTTGTCAGTAAGTGACGACATCATCTCCCCGGCATCTATTACAGCATCGATTTCCTCCTTATCCCTGAAATATGACTGGTCAATTATCTGCGAATTGCGCTCAATTGCCTGGTGGACCAGGTGATTGCACATCTTGATCACTTCGCGCGGGAATCCGCCGCTTCTCTTGTATATCTCATTTATCGTATCATACGTGAAGGGGTCAAGATTATGCCCGCCTGCGCTCTCTATCCTCTTTCTTATCAGCTCGATAGTCTCATCTTTATTCAATGCCCCAAGCTCAATCTCAAGGGTGATCCTCTGCTTAAGTGTCTCAAGTTTTGAAAGATGCGTCTCCTTGAAGACAGGAAGCCCGGCAAGCACCAGTGTAGCGCCATCAATCTGGTCAGTGATGGACCTCAGCCATTCAAGAACAGAGACATCTGTTTCATGTGCTTCATCAACAAGAATCAGCACCGGCATTCCCATGTATTTAGAGTTGACCTCTTCTGCCAGGTTATAGACAGTTGTCCTGTCGCGCTTAAAGATCCGCTCAAGTATAGTCGGCTTGAGAATAGTCGACCTGAATATCTTCACAAACTCATCATGATGTCTCGGCGGCTTCGGGAGATACACCGGCGAATACTTCTGTGAAATGTATTTCAGCACAGTAGTCTTCCCGGAACCAGTCGGGCCTGTTATTAGCATATACTTCTGCGACTCATTGATATTCCTGAACAGCCTATCCACTTCATCTTTATAGCCAACCATCAGTGCGGGCCGTATGTCAAGCACGAACGGATTCTTCATCCACCCGATTTTCGTATACCATGGGTTAAGTTCATGCGCACTCATGAAATCACGTGTAAAACTATATAAATAATCATAGAGTATTATGTAGTTCACATAAAAATATAAATACGTATTGATACAGGAGTTGCCTGGACAATGAGATGCTTTATTGCTGTCGACATGCCGAAAGGCATCAAAAAACAGATGCATTCTGTGCAAAAAGGCTTTGAAACATTTGAGAACATCAGGCTGGTCAACACAAAACTGCTTCACTGCACACTCCTGTTTCTGGGCGACATCAACAAAAAACAGGTAGAAGATGCGAAAAGTATAATTGCAGACATTGCGCCATCACATGATACAATAAAATGCACCCTGAAATCCCTCGGCGTGTTCCCAAACCCAGCCCATATCAAAGTCATCTGGACAGGAATACAGGACAATAATCAATTGGCTGGCATACAAAAATCTCTTGAGGCCGCACTGAAGGAAAAACGAATATATAGGCCACCCAACAGCCGCGCACAAAAATTCATGCCCCACATAACCATCGCCCGTGTGAGAAGCCCAGGTAATAAAGGCAGCATCCTAGGGCAAATAGAAAAAAACACCACATTTGAAACACCTGTTTTTGAGATAAGTGAAATAAAACTAAAAGAAAGCATACTTTTATCAGGGGGACCGGAATACCATGATATTGCCGCATACAAACTTCGTGAACATACGTGAAAGAACATTGAATGAGAAGTCCATAAAGAAACTCTGCATTCTCATGTCTTTTTTAGGCCTGGTAATAATCTATATGATGGAAGTCACAAGTACTATGCCCTATACTGAAATAAGCGAGATCACAAGTGGCGATGTCGGCGAATGCGTCAAAGTTTGCGGAATTGTGAATAAAAAATATGTCACCGACAAGGGCCACATCTTTTTTAACCTGAAAGACAATTCAAGCATCAAAGTAGTCATATTCAAGAACGAAAATAGCCTGATAACCCCGGAAAACATAAAAAACAACAGCACGTTATGCCTCGAGGGCACAGTTGCGCGGTACAAAGGCGAACTTGAAATTATCGCTGATCGCCTGCTTACAGATTCACGTGAATGATTTTGTTCATTTTGAATC
>JAUVEK010000144.1 GCA_030594795.1 Candidatus Nanohalarchaeota archaeon
CACAAAATACGCAAAAGTAAAAACAATGTAAAAAGCAAAAAAGAATAATTAGCCGCAAAAAGGCGCAAGAATCGCAAGAGAAGAAACAAAAAAAGAATAATTAGCCGCCCCGGTTAAATAAGTGCAAAAGAGATTTAACTGGGTAAACAAAAAGGCGCAAAATACGCAAAATGAAAACGGATATAAGACGGGAAGGGTTACTCACTGAGATCAGAAATCAGAGGTCGGAAATCAGAGATCACCCAGGTGAAATGCACTTCGCTGTAACTACGTCAATTTCACAGGGCAGGGAGGTCGGAGTAGCAGAAGTCAGTAATTAAAGGTAGGTATCAAATGAATAAATGTTCAGACGATTACGATAGTCCGTGGAAGAGGATTCTGGAGGCATATTTTGAGCATGGAGCATGGAGCATGGAATTTGTGGTTTTCTTCTTTCCGGCAGCAGCAGAAGGCATAGAAGGTAAGAATGGCGGGCGAATGTAGTGAAGGAAGCGCAGTTTACAGTTATGTTGACCTCAGAGGATAGATATCGTCACCACCATGTGCGATTCAGGAGAGATATTCTTGGTTTTGTCGTTCAGTATGAAACCAGACTGGAAGGAAAATGGTTTCCCGTGGTAAGATATGATACACGGCATGGATTTGCCCAGCGAGATCTCTTAGACAAAAAAGGCAAAAAACAAAAGACCCCGATGTTTACTGAGGACTACAGCAAAGCCCTGACGTTTGCAGAATATGATATCCAGTCTAACTGGAGGATTTATAAGCAGCGCTTTTTAAAAGGAGCTTGACATGGAGACACAGAACAATCAATTTTTTGCAAGAAATTCTGAACTAAGCATAGAGTTTAGTAAATATGTCCTCGAGCATCCTGAGATGGATGACCTTCTCACTGAAGAGACAATAATTGTTTTTCTGCCGGAATTTGATGTGGAACTAAGAGATTTTAACTTGAAAATGGCCAAAGAGATCGAAAGTGATGGTGGAAAACCGTTTTACGTAAAAGTAAAACAGATGGCTCATAAGGTCTCCTCAAGGTTGATTGGCGTTGAGGTCGGCAGGGAAATAGAAACCGCACTTGCCTTGTGAAATAGGGGAGTATAACGGGACGGGTATAGGGACGTCGTTGACTTCTTCTGTTCCCTGAACCCTGAACCCTAAACATGTCTGAAACCCTTTTTAAAGGCGGGAAATATGACTGGTGTCTGTTTCTGGAAGAAAGACTCGATTTTTATCAGGTTAAGGAAGATTCGCTATGGTATTTTATGAGGGGGATTAAAAATGGCTGATCTCAGATTGGTATCTACGCGCAAATGCCAGCTAAAACCACTAGTGGAAGGAGCTCTATTTAATGAATTACGTCTACTGGAAGCAGGCATTCGCCGAACGGAACAAAGACTCTTGGAGTTTGAGGGAAAATACCACCTTGAAACTCAAGAGTTTATCTTCCGTTACGAAAACGATAAAATGGAAGAGACCACAAACATGACGGTAGTGAAGACAACGTCATCCTCTCAGCAACCCCTGATTTGGCCTCTGTTCTTCAAGAAATAGAATCACTGGTACAATTACCCTAATCTCGAAGAAACCAGAGGGGTTGTCTGCAATCTTTTCAGGGATGGCTTCCGGGACATCTTCAGTTTTTCTGAATATTGCCCGCGGATCAGTAGCTGAAGTCCAAAGCCAGTTGTATGTTGCGCTTGATTTGGGCTATATTGACAAAAACGCATTCAATCTCGGTTATGCCCTGGCCGATGAAACAAGCCGTCTGTTAACAAATTTCATGAAATATCTGCGGAAAAAATAGTCCGTGAGTCGTGAGTTAAGGGTCGTGACTCTCAGACTCTTAAAACTATTGATTCAAAAAACAATTAGGAGAAAATTGATGTTCAAAGACAAAACACTTTTTATTACCGGCGGCACCGGTTCTTTCGGGAATGCTGTAATCAGGAGGTTTCTGAATAAAAGAATGATTAGCCGCAAAAAGGCGCAAGAAGCGCAAGAATATAAAATAAAGAAAAGAACAAATTAGCCGCAAAAAGGCGCAAACGACGCAAAAAAAAGAAGAAAGGATTAGCCACAGACACACACGAACTCACCCCAGATAAATAGCCCTGCGGGATTTAACAGGGCAGGCACGGACGTTTATCCGGCGGACTTCGCCGAATAAAAAAGTGTCATCGCTTCGCGAAAAGACAGAGATCCGCAGACCTGTCCGCCTCTGGAGGATTACGCAGATTGACGCAGATGAAGGTAAATGGGGCAGGCGGGGCAAGCGGGGTAAAGTGGGTGGGGATAAGAAGATTCGGAGATTTGAGGATATTGTTGGTCGTTGGCAGAAGGAAAGAGAGATAGTGAAGTTTATTTGTGATGCAGGCATGGACAGATATGACAGGACTTCATAATATATCAATGAAGATGCAATGGATTAAAGAACAGGTAGAAAAGGGGAATTATCAGCTCAAGCTCCATGCAGTAGAGAGAGCTTCTATGCGAGGAATTGATCCGCTTGAGGTCAAAGAGGCGCTTGCGAACGGAGAGATCATAGAGGATTATCCTGAGGATAAAAGAGGGCATAGCTGCCTTGTTTATGGAAAGACTTGGATTGGAAAAGATATTCATGTGCTATGTGGTATTGCCTATGATATACTATGGATAATTACGGTATACGAGCCGGATCCGGAAGAATGGGTTAACCCAAAGACGAGGAGGGTAATTAAATGAGGTGCTTTGAGTGTGGAGGCGAGGTT
>JAUVEK010000148.1 GCA_030594795.1 Candidatus Nanohalarchaeota archaeon
GATATTTTTGCAATTTTTTTGTTTTTTCCAGAACAAGCATGTTTTGCTTTTTTACCGACGCCCTCGAAGATGCAGGAAAAGCTTTATTAATCAGACTGTGTAGTATTAGGAATATGCATGCGAAAGTACATGAGTTGAGAGAAGTAAGGAAAATTATAGTCCCTATACTGAAGCAGAACGGCGTCGTCAGGGCAGGAATATTCGGGTCATTTGCAAGAGGGGAAGCAAAAAAGGGCAGTGATATCGATATCCTGATAGAAATAAAAGCAAAGAAGTTTAGTTTACTTGATCTTGTAGGACTTGAATTGGAACTAAAAGAAAAGTTAAAAAGGAAAGTTGATTTGGTTGAATATTCGACAATCCATCCTCTCTTGAAAGACAGGATATTAAAAGAAGAAGTGGGAATAATATGAAAGATGCAGCAATATTTCTGGAAGATATTTTGAAGAACATTGAGCTAATAGATGAATTTACCATAAGTGGGAACAAGGAAAATTTCATGGAAGATACTAAAACCCAATACAGCGTTATTCGCGGAATAGAAATAATAGGCGAGGCAACAAAGAACTTGCCGAAAAATATAACAGATAAATATCCGGATATCCCTTGGAAAGACATTGCCGGGATGAGAGATAAACTAATTCATGCTTATTTTGGGGTTGATTCGAAGCGAGTCTGGAGCGTTGTAAAAGACGACCTGCCTGACCTGAAAAAGAGGATAAAAATTATTCTTGAGGATATGGAAAAGCCGGAATGAATGCGTTTCAGTGTGGCTGCTTTTATGGCATCATCGGGCCTTTTTGCATCCCGGATGAAATTATCAAGCTTTTTAACCTGATGCTCAAAGATCATACCACATTAGTTCAGTTGGGGAGCAGTAAGCTTTTCAGTGCTGCGCCCTGAAAATCATCCATATCAAAGAGCATCACATCCGACTCCTTTATTTTCTCTTTGAATGATTTTGCAAAAATTGCGTAATGCTCTTTTCTTGTTTCGTTGTTCCACCGGACATGTTGCGCTTTTTCTTTTAGCTCCTTTAGTATTTTTCCTGCATTTACATTATCTTTCCATTTGCATTCACAGAAGAGTATTTCTTTTGTGTCAGCGTTCAGGGCAACTATGTCTATTTCCCTGTCTTTGTGCCACCACGGTCCGATTTTTGTGAAAGGAAATATGTTTTTCCTTATCAAAAACTGCCTGGAAACATCTTCAAAAACACGACCCTGATATGTGCTGTAATCTGTTTTGATGATATTTGCATCAAAAACACCTTCTTCGATCGCACTTAAGTTCGGGTAGATGTAGCGGAACCAGAATTTCAGGAAGTTATCTGAAATATAGTACCTGCCTTTTCTTGATTTGATGTTTTCAGTAATTGGGACAGTTCTTTTTAGCATTTTAACTTCAAGAAGATTGCTTATGTATGGGCTAATGTCTGTTCTTTTTACTTTGATGTAATCTTTAATCTCATTGATTTTTGTTTTCCCGTGTGCAATGGCTTCGAGAATCAGCTTGTATGTGCCTGCATCTTCAAACTCATATCTTAAAAAGAAGTCCACTTCATCTTTAAGAAAACCTGTCTCTTTTTTGATTTCACCTGTAAGCCATGGCCAAAAGGGCCCCTCTATTTTCACCAGGTAAAATGGTATGCCGTCTGCGAAGGAGTAGATGTCCATTAGTTCATTTGCATCTCTTTCTTTGAAGAATTTTCCTGCTTCAAAAAAGTCAACTGCTTTTAGTTCCATTGAGCCGGTTCTTCTCCCGTATAGCGGGCTTTTATAGTCCAGCACTTTTGATGTGAGTATTGATATTGATGATCCTAAGAGGAAGAGTTTCGTCTTTGATTCTTTGAGTATTGTGTCTGTTATGGACTGGAATATGTTAAGGATGTTTTCATCTTCCTGAATCATGTTCTGGAATTCGTCTATGATGACGATGCATTGCCTGTTTTTCAGGAACTCAAAGAGTATCTCCCAGTCCGGCTTTAATTTTGAGATTTCCGGATATTTCCGGATGCATTGGGTGTAGAAGCGCATGAGATTTGCTTTGCCGACAGCCAGGTAGTATATTCTTTTCCTGTTTTCTGTTGCTTTGAGGATAAGTTCTGTTTTGCCGATCCTTCTTCTCCCGTAAATGATCACAAACTCAAACCTGTCGCTTTCAAGTACCCTGTCCAGTTCTTTCCTTTCTTTTTCCCTGTCCTTGAAATTTTGTAGAGCCATGGTTATACTAATGACCATTATACTATTTAAATGTTTCGCTTAATTTTCATGTATGTATAGGTATGATGATTTTTTTCGTGCTATTGAACCATACTTAAAATGTGGGTTTGAAGCCATCAAAGAAATGCACTTATCACTTAAAAATACACTTCACTGCTCTTGCGCTTTTTTGAGAAAACGTGCACCATACCATGCAAGAACAACCAACATAAGCAGTACTGCAGCCCCCGTCAGTATCTTCGCACCCTGTGACCCGGAATAGCTTCTGACTGCGCCGCCTGTCGGTGAAACATCCTTTGGCTCCCCTTTTTCAGCCACTGTAAAAGTCTGCTCATAAATGATGCCATCCCCACCGGATATTGCCAGCGTGTGCTCCCCGCTCTCAAGCATTGCTGTAGACATCCTGATGCCAAAGCACCTGTTTTCATCCTGCCTGAAATC
>JAUVEK010000107.1 GCA_030594795.1 Candidatus Nanohalarchaeota archaeon
ATAGTGCGCAAACGGGTACTTGGACTCAAACTCGCGCGGTATCACCCCTGGGTTCGAGACCATAAGCTGGTGCAGGCTTGCATAAAATGGAAGAGCTGTGAGCCGTTTAAGTATTTCCTTATGCGTTCTTGAGCATGAATAGGGTTTCCTGTATGAGCATGGAAGAAAAAGAGCATATTTTTTGATCGCAGGTTTTTCATAGAAGCGCACAATATAGTCCTGCCAGATGTCGTAGATTGGGTTTTCCAGGTTTTGGCTGGTTGCGCCGACAAGAGGTTCCTGCTTTTTAAAACGCGGATATGTTATGTAGTCATCAAAATACACATCTACTTTTTTGCTGCCCGAGTATTTTTTTGTCAGGGCGCCAAATTCGTTTTTATCCAGGGGGCGCCATGTTTTTTTCAGCCACATGTCGAAAAGAGGGGCGTAGCCGTAGGCAAATGTGTTTATTATTGCAACTGAATCTGAGTGCTTCAGCGCGAAGCTTACAGAGTCATCAAGCGATTTCTTGATGTCAATTACGTAAGGCAGGTTTGCCATAAGATATGTTCGTATATAAAAGCCATGCCTTTTCAGGACAGATACGGCATTCAGATAGTCATCTGTTGTGAACCCTTTGCATATCCTTTTGAGTATCTTGTTGTCTGCAACTTCAAGACCCATTGCGAAATAGATTTTTAGTTTGTTGTTCTTGTTTGCGCCCTCAAGGAGTTTTAGGCTTCCGGGAGTTATGTGCTCCGGCCGGCATTCGATTACCAACTCTTTTATGCCTGTTTCTATGCATTTTTTTATCAGGTATCTTTGGAAGTCTTCCGGAATCTGGTTCCTGTCTAAGAACGAGCCTGAGTTGAGATATTTTAGTGTGTGGTAGCTTTTGGTTAGTTTTGAGTCAAGCTGGCGCTTCAGGCGCTCAAAGTCAGGAGATATAATGTCTGGCTTCTTGCTGAAGCTGCAGAATATGCAGCGCCCCCATGAACAGCGCCCTGATTCTGTCACTATTACCAGTTCGGTTTTCCCGGGTATAGAATCCATACAGGATTTAATAGCTGCATATAGAAATATAAATCATGATGGTGTTTCTTTTCCAGCCATAGTTAAGGTCGTTAATAAATGGACAAACGTAACCAAAAACCAATAGACCTTAATCTATATGGAAAAGTCAGATTGTCCATTTTGAACGCAAGTTCAAAAGCTTGGCATGTAAATGCCATGAAATAGTTATGACTTTTACTATAACTATACCAGATGGTATATATACCAAGTGGTATACTTAGTGTTTCTTGATAGGAACGATAACTACAAATCAATTACCTGTATCCCGTTATCTTCCAATAGCTTTTTTGCTTCCTGCGTAAATCCTGATTTTGAAACAAAATACAGTTCTTTGCTTTTGTGCTCAAATTCGGTGGTTTCTGTTTTCTTCAAAAAATTCGCGATGTCTGTGTAACCTGTTGGCCTGTTTTTCCATTTTATTTCTACAATGTATGTGACGCCTTTATTAACGCCAACAGCATCAATCTCTACATTGTTTTTCAGGTATCCCCTGAACTCGAAGCCGAAGTGCTCTTTTAATTTTTCTCTTATCTCATATTCCTTTGCGATACCAAGTTCAGTTTTCGCTTTTAAAAGCTCCTGCTCTATTTGCTTTAGCCGAACGCTGCTGATTCTTTCAAAGTCTCCTCCCCCAAGAAGCATATTTCTTATCCAAAATCTTAATATGGGATCGCATATCCTGTACTGGTGAGCAACTCTTTCAACCAGATCAACTTCAGTTAATCTTAAGAGCAGGATATTTACAGTTGGAAGAGGCATTCTTGTTCCTTTGCTTATATCAACCATTGTAGATAAACTATTCTCTGAAAGATACTCAAGTATGCGTTTGATTGATGCTCTTCCTCTTGCTTTTTCAATTGATGTATCAAAGACGTATCTGCAGTGGTCATAAATTCTTGCATTTGGTGTCAGGACTTCTTCAAATATTGCAGAGGTCAGATCTTTTGGGGTGGGGCTTTCGCTGATTGAACATAATCTGTCTGCCAGACAGGAAATATAAAACGGGTGGCCTCTTGTGAATGAGTAGATTTTATCTTTCATCTGGACATCTGTTTTCACATCATATGTTTTCTCGACTTTGGATATAAGTTTATGTGCATTTTGCCTGCTGAAAAAATCAAGATTTATGTTTGTAAAAAGCTCAAAGAGAGGAGAAGATGAACCAGAGGTCATGCTGTGCATCAGGGATATTGCTGATCCGGAAATTATCCACATGGTGTTTTCTGTATGTTCAAAAAAATGCCTTACAACTGCAAGTATGTTTTTTATTTCAGTGTAATTGTTTAAATCATTGATTGCCTGGAATTCGTCGAGAATTACGATGAATTTTATGTCCAGTTCCCTTGCGAGTATGTCCGGCAATTCAAATGCTTTTTGAATCAGTAGCAGTCGATCTGGTTTTGTTTTTTCATATTCTTCTATAAATAAATTTATTATCTCATCTGATGCTTTTGATTTTGGCTTTATTTTATTCAGGCCTGATAGTGAGGGCAAATAAGTTGTTTCCTGATTCAGTGAATAAAATACAGCATAGACAAATCTCAGGGCAAAATCCTCGGGAGGGGATATGTTGTTTTCTATGTTGAAAAAAACTATTTTTGCTTCTTTCGAGTTCCCGGCAATCTTTCTCAACAGGAGGGTCTTTCCTGTTTTTCTTAATCCCAATAAAGAATAGTTTCGGGGGTATCCTTTTACAAGGAGCTCTATTCCTTTGTTTATTTGCGCGATTTCAGTTTCCCTGTTTGTGAAGAGAGCTTTTTCTTTTTTTGTCAGGTATACCATGTGGTATATATACCATCTGGTATATTTAAATGTTTCGTTTGAGATGTGCGCAAAACTCACGACACCTCATGCGATTATGAGGTATGCGCCAATCAGCATGATTATGCAGGCGAGTGCTCTTTTTTTTGTTCCTTTCTCGTGGAATATCTTCCCGCCTGCGAGTGTGGCAAAGAGGGTAGATAAGCGCTTTATCGGGACTACCAGGCTTACGAGTGTGAGGGATATTGCCCATGCCTGGAGGAGGCGGTATGTTAATGTGAAAAATGCCATCATGAATATCCATTTGCCTGCATGGCGGTATCCATAAGAGATATCTTTGAAGCCGCCGTAGAATACGCTTATCAGGATTGTGAAGTTTACTGCAATGAAAAAGTGGATGACCAAGAGATAGGTGAAGGGAGTGATATAAGTGAGGACGAATTTATCGCAGATGGATGAGAGGGCGTAAAGGAAAGCTGAGAACACGACAAACAGGGTGTGTTTTGAGTGAAACATGCTTTTCACGGGCTCAAGGATGCCGTGCTTTTTCCAGTTGATCTCTACAATGTATGCGCCGGCCATTATCAAAAATATCCCTGTAATCTGCGCATGCGTGATTCTCTCGTTCAATAAAAAATATGCAAGAGTCGCCAAAATCGCAGGGTTGAGGTTCAGGAGCGGAGAGACCAGAGAAACTTCAAGATGCCTGACTGCCTTTGCGATGAACAGAAACGCGACTGTGGCAATGATGCTTGATGCGTACATGACAGCAAGGATGAAGAGAGGTATGTTAAAATCTGCCAGAAATATGAGAGGGAGTGAAAACAGGAAGTTTAGTATAGCCAATGCGCACGAAAATTCCATAGCGTGAACTTTCAGGAGTGATTTCTTTTCAGTCAGGGCGCTTAGTGCAGCGAATATTGCGCTTCCAAAGGCAAATAAGAACCATACCATTTTATCAACACATTCTTTTTGTGGATTTATGTTATGTTCTATTGTATAAATGTGTTTACTCCAACAGCTAAAACCTATTTAAAGTTTATGAGATGTTTGTGGTATTATGTTTGAAATAAAGTCAAGGGATGGTGGCGGAAGAATTTGCAGGTGGAAGTTCGCAAAAAAGAAATATACTGTGAATACCCCCCAGATTGCGATTGTAGTAAATCCAAATCACCAGATCATTCCTGCAAAAGACCTCAAGAGGAAGTTCGGGGCAGAGATTGTGATAACCAATGCCTATATTGCAAGGAATTCCAGGCATGCGGATGAGATTGTGAAGAAGGGAGTGCATAAGTTTTTCAGGTGGAAAGGCCCGGTCTATACTGACAGCGGGACATACCAGATGCATTCAAAGGGCAAGGTAGATATAACCCCTAAAGAGACACTCGAGTTCCAGAAGAGGATTGGCTCTGATATTATTACGCCGCTTGACCTGTTCACTGAACCCGGTGATTCGCGTGAAGCTGCGCGAAAGAAGCTTTCTGAAACTATTCTGCGCATCAAAGAGGCGCGTGAAA
>JAUVEK010000122.1 GCA_030594795.1 Candidatus Nanohalarchaeota archaeon
TAAGCTTCATCGCCTCTTTGCGCGCATTGATCGGCTTCACAACAGCAACACTCCCAATCACATCCTCAACCGCAACCTCCCTCCCCAGATACCTCAGATAACTATAGACACCAAGCAAGACCAGAAGCAACAGCAAAGGAACCTTCAGCTTGTCAAAAACTGTCCGACCGTCCTCAATCTTAATATCAGACACCTTCACCTCATCAGCAACTAACTGCACATTACCGGTAATATTCACAGTCTCATTAGCATGCGAATACATTGCAGAAAAACTGCTCTCATTTTTTTTGAAATAGTCAAGCTCAAACCCATCCCTCTCAAAACCCTTCGCTTGAAGCTCATCATCAAGCTCCTTGAAATCATCATCCTTTGAAAGCGCATCCATAACCTCCTTCTCAAGAGCGCTGCTCTTCATCCCCACATCCGAAACCTCCCCCTTCTTGACATCACCGGTGATATTCGCAGTCTCCCCGTCAGCCCTCTTATACTGGTAATTAAACTCAGTCTCATTATTGGAATTAAGTCCAGAAAACTCCTTCTTATCAACCTTAAACCCCTCATCCTCAAGCCGCTGTGCAGCCTCCTGAAACTCCTCATCAGAAGATACTCTCTCATCAAGCTCCCTCGCATCATCATCAGAAAACTTCTTCAAATCCTCAATCTTCCCATTCCTCATCTTACCTGTAATCTCACCTTTTTCACCTGTAGGCTTCTCATAATCATACTTAAACTCAGTCTCGTTGTCGCGAAGCGCACTGCGCGTCTTACCCTTCTCCTGGTACCCCTTATCCTCAAGATCCTTCTTCATCTTCTGGAAATCCTCATCAGAAGACAGCTTCTCAGAAAGCTCCTCATCAACCCTTTCATTCGCCTCACGAGCCTCCTTCTCCTGCTGCTGCTTAACAGAACTCATATCCTGGTTCATCCTCTGCCTTGACTGTGAAAGCTTTTTTTGCATCTCATCCTGCTGCTTCATCATCTCCTCCATCTTCTTCTGCATCTCCTCGCGCCGCTTCTCCTCCTCTGATTTCTGCTGTTGCTGAGGCTGCTCATCAAACTGGCACTCAGATTTAGTCGACGTACTTGAAAACACAGCATTGGGATTCCCGCCCCTAACAGTCACATCAACCTTATTCTTGCCCGAAATAACCTCCTCTTTCCCACTCAAAGGATTAGTATACTTAACCTCAATAGTCCCAAGAGTAAAAGTACCCGGATTATGCACCTGCATACTCTCATACTCAGAAATCCCAACAGCATTGGCAGGAATCTTCCCCTGTATGCACTGCGTATCAATCGTGCTTCCCCCGATAGAATTCATGTCCCTGATCTTGACAATGATATCCTCATCAAAAGGATTAGAGATATTCAAAAGAATCTTGACTGTTCCCCCGCTCTCAACTGTCGCAGGCTCAGCAATCTTCTCAACCAAAAGCCCCTCTGCAAACGCCAAAGGCGCCATCAGGAAAATAAAAACAATCATCCAAAAGCGCACAAAACTCATGAAAGCACCCTGTACTTCACATACCTCATATAAAACTCAACCACAACAAGCATAAACGCAAGCATAACAAACCACACCCTTGTACTCGTCTCCTGTCTCTTGCGCTCAATCTTCTCAGAAAGCGCATCATAAATCTCATCAAGCGTACCGTCATCAACAGACTTGAAATACTCAGCGCCAGTCTCGCGCGCAATCATCTGGAGCGTCGCCTCATCGAACTCAGCATAGACCGGCCTGCCGAACCAGTCTCTCCCAAGCACAACCTTCTCATTCGACCCCATGCCGACAGTATAGACCTTGATATCATGAGCCTTGGCAAAACTCACACCTTCAGCAGGCGATACAATACCCGCGTTATTGACGCCGTCACTCAAAAGGATCACAACCTTCTTCCTCGACTCAACTGAGGTCACCATATCGATAGCAAGCGCAAGCCCGTCGCCAATCGCGGTCTTCCCCTCCTGCACCCTGATAGAAGCAAGATTGGATACGGTCCGCTCACGCGACTTCGTCAGAAACGACTGCGTCGTAGCCCCCTCGGAAAAAATCACAATCCCTGCCCTGTCAGTCGGCAAAAGACTATCAACAAAAATCTTCGCAGACCTCTTCGCAGCCTCCATGCGGTTCGGCTTATAATCCGGCGCCTTCATGCTTCCTGACACATCAAGCGCAAGCACGACATTGACACCCTCCCCCTTGTGCGGGAGCACAATAAAAGGGTCAGAAAGCGCAAAAATAACAGAGATAATGACAAGCATGTTCAGGTAAAAAATCACCCTGCTCCTGTAGCTCACGTCCCTGCCGCCCATAGCAGTCTTAAGGAGCGCAAGATTCGAGAATTTTATAGCAGATGCTCTCTTTCTCTCTCTGCTAAAATGATACAGGTAATATATCATCACCACGAGCGCAAAAAGTATCAGCCACTGCGGTTGTCCAAAATGCATTATTCCCTCACCATAACCTTCTCATCCAACTTCCTGCTAAGATTCACAACTCTTGAAAACACTTTTCCAAGTATCTTGATATAGTACAGGTGATAAACCACATTAAGCGGCATGATTGCGACAACAACCCAGTACAGCTCAAGGCCGGTATCAGCCCATAAAAGATAACCAAGCGCAGCCAAAAAAAGCGCAGCCTGCTTCAGGGGATAAGGAACTGAAAAAGGAATTCTTCCTCCCCCAAGCGAGCGCGAAAGTATAGCATACGCAAAAACAGTACCAAAAAAAATAACTTCAATCGCCCCAAGCTGCATGATATCAATCTTCAGGTAGCTGAAATACTTAAGCACAATCACAGATGAAAAAACAACCACAGAAAGAACAGCTGTAACAAAGACTCCCTTCAGGAGCCGAAAAAAATCTCTCCTGCGGTCAGTGCCAAGTATGCAGATCATCACAAGAACGACTGCCAAAACCGCGAAAATAGACATTAGCGGAACCTGCAAAAGCGCATGAATCATACCGGACATACAATCTACCCTAATCTCCTCTTCCTCTTCTTCCTGAAATATGCAGTGACTGGCTTCACCCAGCCATCTTTTGTATTTATCTTCACAAAGTCAATCTTGTACTTTCGAAACATTTTCTCAGTCAAAGACTTCTGTGAAGCCATAAGATGGGAATACTCTTTCACAAACCCTTCATCAGACGTATCCACAGTCAGCTGCTCGCCCGTCTCCTCATCCTCAAGCTCAACCAGCCCGACATCAGGCATGACAGTCTCTCTCAGGTCCTCCACATGCACTGCAATGATATCATGGCGCTTCGACAGCATTTTCAGCGGCAGTTCAAACTTGGAGAAGTCATCCATAAAGTCCGAGATTAAAAATATGACACTCTTTCTTTTTAATATTTTCGAAAGATAATCGAGGGGCGCCCGAAGATTAGTGCCGCTTCTTTTCGGCTCAAACTCAGCAAGATCATGGACAATCCGCAAAATATGCCTGCGCCCGGCCCTTGCAGGAAAATATCTCTCAACCTCATCAGTTGAAAGGACAAGCCCCACCCGGTCATTATTCTTAAGGCACATGAACGCGATGCTTGCTATAAGCTCCATGCAGACATCCTTTTTAAGCGCATTCTGCGTCCCGAAATCCAAAGAGCCGGACACATCAAACACAATATAGACACA
>JAUVEK010000005.1 GCA_030594795.1 Candidatus Nanohalarchaeota archaeon
TGTCTCGAGATAACTATATATTTATAAGCTCTGAAGTATATATATTTGATTGGGGATATGCTGTTCAGTGCAGCATATGACTTGTGCGTGGTAACGTTGAATGTCCATTTTGTTATGTCTACAGGGTGATTCTATATTTAAAAGAATGTTGATATCCTTTTCATATATTATCTTGTTTGCGTTGCTTATGCCTCATAGTGCATCTGCAGGCTTTTATGCGCCACGTATTCTGGATGTGCCTGAAGTTAATCATAGTCTGACAATTTCAGTTGATTTTTCCAGTGTCACAGCGCCCAATATGTGTTATAGAAAACTTTATGATAACTTGTGGACGTGTTGTAGTGTAGCGACCGGAAGCTGTACGATTTCTCCATCTGACTTAGAGAGGATTGGCACGTATGAATATTTCTTTAATGAGAGTGGAGGAGAAAGATTTCCGCAGGATACAGGAACATTCAAGTTTTCGGTCAATGTGAAAAATGATGCTCTTAAAAATAAATCGATTTCTTTTGTTGAGCATGATCCACAATATGTGTGTGATCCATGGGGTACCAATTCCGGCGCCAGAGATTATAGCTGTACTTATGAGCATATGCAGGCATATATGATGGCAAATTTCTGGGAGAATTATAAGGTGACGGGCAATGGAACGTATATGGATAAGGCGATGATGTTGGCGACTTCTGCTGTAGAGGTGCCTGTCAATGTGCATGCAACGTGCGATCATTTTGATAATGAGTTTGATTGCAAGAATAAGGCTGGGGGAGACCCAGGCAATCTCAAACCAATCCCATCAAGTACGCTGAGGCAGGCGTCCATGATATATTCGCTGTGGAGGGCGCATCAAATTAGAGAGAATAATACAATCAAGAGTTTGGCTGAGAAATATACTATGGGAAGTGCGGCTGATTGTGATGTATGGAGCACGGATTTTAATTGCACGTGCGATTCCCAGACAAATGAAAACTGCTCTACTTCTGACAACCAGGGTTTTATGATGTTGGCATATTGGAAAGCGTATGAAATGACCGGAAATGGTACATATAGGGGTATAGCAGAAAATTTAACTGATAATGCATTAGGTGTTGAGAGTTCTGAGTATCTTGTCAGAGGGTTGTGGAAAGCGTATGAGATGACTGGAGATTCAACGTATTATGGTGCTGCTACAAAAGCGACGGATGAAATACTCAATGTCTGCAGGTCTGATGACTGTGAACCTGTCAAAAGAGGTCTAAATATAGTTGCTTTGTGGGAAAGTTACGAACAGACTGAAAGAGATGAATATTTGCGTGGTGCTATTGATAAGACTTTTCAGAATACCAGTGGAAGCTGTAGTGCGTGGGCCGGTAATTTTGCGTGTGAAAAACCAACAGAGCAGGGAATCATGGGTTTTGCTTTTTTAAAAGCATATCAAGTATATTCAAACACTTCCCGGGGTATTTATGCGCCCAGATTCCTGAAGGCACCGAAAAGCAATGAGAATCTTACAGTGAAGGTTTCTTTTAAAGGTTTTGTGGAGAATCCGAGGATGTATTATGGACTGTATCCCGGGGGAGAATCAGAATATTGTAATATTTCGCTGGAGACCGGGACATGTATGATTCCTGCAGAAAATATAGGTATCCAGGGTGTTTATTCATATTTTTTTAATGAGTCAGGGGGTGTCAGGTTCCCAAAGGGAAAATTTAGAGTGGCTCTTTCTGTGGGCAATAAAAATTTCCGGGATAAAGCCACGGGATTTGCTGAAAAGGATTCTGCAGACAGTTATTGTGACCCTGCGGGAAGTAAAGCGGGTGTTTTTGACTATAGTTGTGATTATGAAAATATGCAGGCGTGGGTAATTTCGAGTTTTTGGAACAGTTATCTCATGACTGGAGAATATAAGTACTTTAATGTAAATCGCAATTTGGCATTAAGCCAGTATTGTGATTATGAACCGGCGCCAGGTGCCATATCTACGTGCGATCATGCTGATTTGGATTATGATTGTCAATTGAATACGCTGTCTTTGAGATATTCGGGTGCGATAAGACAAGCTGCTCTGATTTATTCTTTGTGGGAGTCGTATCAGAATGAGAGCAATATGACAATTAAAGTATTGGCAGAGAAATATACCCTGGGCTCTGCTAGCGATTGTGATGTGTGGAGTGGAGATTTTAATTGCACATGTGATCCGCCAGATATATATTGTTCTACTCCAGACAATCAGGGCTTTATGGCTCTAGCGTACTGGAAAGCATATGAAATGAGTGGTAGTGAGATATATGGAGATATTGCAGAGAATTTGACTCGTGTCAGCATGAGTATGAATGGTTCAGAATATCTTGTCAGAGGTTTCTGGAAAGCGTATGAGATGACAGGGAATTTGACGTATTATGATAAAGCTGTTGAGTTGGCGGATGAGGTGCTTGATAGTTGCTTGAATGGAGATGAGTGCACTTCCATGGAGTATGCGAATAATCTTATCGCATTATGGAAAAGTTATGAGCAAACCACAAATGACACGTATATGGAAAGAGCCTTTAATAAGAGTGTAGAGGAGGTTACGGGAATATGTAACGGGCCTGCATATAATTTTACTTGTGCTACGCCGGATGAGCAGGGTGCTATGACTGTTGCTTATTGGAAGGCGTATCAGGTTTATCCTATTAGTGGCGGGGACATAACTGTGAATTTGACAGTGCAAAAAAATAGTACAGTGTATGAAGAGTTTAACATAACTGTCTTTATAAATAATACTAATGTTCAGGGCCTGGAAAGGGTAGATATTGTTTCGAATACGGGTTCCGGACTGGAGTATTTAGCTAGTCCTTTTTATGACTTATTTGATGGCGACCATACTCTTCGCCTGAATGTTTCTCAGCTGCTGCCAGGAGAAAGTAAGACGTTTGTATGGACCATTCGAGCTGTTGGCGGGGGACCGCAAAGTATATTTGTTGGAGCATATGAGATCAAAGGTGCGTCTGGAGAGAATGGTACGTCTGTGGAAGTGAGTATTCCAGGAGAAGAAGTGTTTTGGACGAATCTTTCTCTTCCTGAGACAACACCTGTAGATGAAGAGTTTGATATGTGCCTGTTGGTGAAGAATGATGTGTTCTATAAACTCTACAATGTGACGGTTAACTTGAACCTCAGTTCCAGACTAAGTACGACTTCATTAGAAATTAATAGAAGTACTGCGGTTAATATTTCTTCCTGTAATTCAACGATTATATTTGATGAGTTATTGCCTGGCGAGGCGATTTTACTAAACTGGACAGTTCTTCCTGATGCAGGCGCGATTCATAATGTTTCCGTAAATTTAAGTTCGCACTATGGGGGTGTGGGTAATGTCACTGGGAATGTGACTGTGGATCGGTTGGGGGGTGTGTTTGAGGCGAACCTGACTGCTCCTGAGACAAGTATGATAAACGAAGAGTTTGTTATGAGTCTCCTGTTGAGGAATAATGTTTCGTACAGGCTTTACAATGTGACTGCTTCGCTAAATTTGAGTTATGGGCTAAATGTCACAGCAGTAGCGATTAATATAACGCAAGGGATGAACGCCTCTATTGATAATTTGACTGTGGTTTTTTATGAGTTTCTGCCAAATGAAAGTAAATTTATAAACTGGACGGTCCTTGGAGTAGAAGGAGGTTTATATGACATATTTGTGAATGTGAGTTCTGTTTATGGTGGTGTCGGCAATCTAAGTTGGAATATCACTGTGATTGTTCCACCGCCTGACGAGGAAGTGGTTGTTGGCGGGGGTTCTTCGACTCTTCATTGTGGCGAACCCCCAGAAATTTCAGTGGAAGAGATATATGATTATAGCATAGGAAAACACATGATAAGGCAGTTGATAATGGAAAATCCTAAACTAGTAGAAACTGTTGAGTCCATTTTGGGTGAGAAATTGATTGGTATGTACCTGGAAATGGTGGTTGAAGCGACAGCGGATGTTTTTAAGTGCATTCATTGTTCAAGGAAATATGAGTCTACGGGCGGGCAAACGATAATTCATTTGTTTATAAACTATAGCTGTTCATTGGCTGAAAATTTCATAATTTATGATGTTTTGCCGAAATCGTTTGCAAATTCTTCAGATTTGATATCTGTAAATGTGTCTGTGGAGGATGTGATGGTAGATATAGTTGAAGAAGATCCAATATACAGTTTTATGTTCCCGGAACTTAGAGATGGGGATAGAATAAGGATAGATTATACTGTAAATAAATCTACGGATATGAATTTTCTTGAGGGCCTTTTAGAGGAAACAGATAAGCCGATGATATTGGCTGCAAAGTCTATACCTATGGGTGTGGATAATGATGCTCCTGAGATAGAGATTGTTTTTCCAAGGGATAATCAGAGTGTTCTGTCGGATGTGTTTGATTTAAAGGTTCGTTATTATGATGAAAATGATGTCTCGTGCAGTTATAGTGTGGATGGTGTGGCTCAAACAGAAATGGGTGATTATGGGCGTTTTGTGAAATATTCTAAAGTTAATACGTCTCAGGGGAGGCATGTTATTTTTGTGGTGTGTACGGATATTTTTAATAATAGTAACAGTTCAAGTGTTGTGTTCTATGTGGTGGATACAGTTGGCGAGAGTGTCCTGGTGAATGAGACTCGTTTGACGCGTGAATCTTTTTTTATTTTGATGGCTGTGTTTTTAGGAGTGTTGTTTTATCTTTACAGGCGCAGGTATGTTTCGTACTTTTTGTTGTGTGGCTTACTGGTGGCGATGTATCTGTTTAACAGGGTCGGACGGGTGCGTTACACTTTGAAGTTCTACCCGGTTATGCTGAGGCTTTATGAATCGTTGGATGGGAATCCTAAGATGAAGAAGGGCTTGTATCTGCGTAAGGATATTAGTAAAGTAGTCCGGGTGCTGGAGTTGTATGCTGTTGTGAATAAGGTGTATGATTCGGTGGTTGAGAATGATGTTGACAGGGAGAGGCTATGGCACTCGCTGGTTTCTATAAAGAAGCTTTATGATGGGGTGATAAGTGAATCCCTGACTGATATGACGTTTTTGGAGCAGATTCGCAGGAAGTATATTTATTGTGCGAATTATCTTGCTGATGGGCTACAGGGTGGCTCTGATGGTTTATGAGCGCATTGGTGTGTTTCGCTCAACCTTGTAAAAGGTTGATTATTAAGTGCGTCTCGCTCAACCTTATAAAAGGTTGATCATTAAGCGTGTCTCGCTTCGCTCAAGCACGCGAATGTTTTCTTTCTGATGGATTTGCTCAAGCGCACAAGGGGCTGTTTATTGTTCTGTCTTTGCTCAAGCGCACGCATGTCTTATTTGAGTAGTTCTGATTTAGGTCACAGGTCTTATTTAGGAGTTATATATCTACTACTGCGGTTATTGTCCATGTGTTGTTCTTGTTTTTTTTGATTTTCATGTCGTTGTATGTTATTGCTTTGATTTCTGTTTTCAGTTCGTATTTCTGGTGGTATGTGTCGCCTTTTATTGCTGCTGTCAGGATGTAGTAGTGCAGCTTTCCTTTTTCTGTGTCTTTTTTGATTTCTTTTATTTTTTTGATTTTTACTTTACCAAGCAGGAATCCTTCGAGTTCGAGCATGGTTATTAGTTTTTCGAGCCAGTCGTATAGGAGGGATCCAAGGTTTTCTGATTTGATTGAGATGTCTTTTTTTATTTTTGGCTCTATTGTTTCTGTGTCTGTTATTATGTTTTCCATCGCATAGGTTGCGTTTTCGAATGCTTCTTCTATTGTTTTTCCGTAAGATTCGAATTTTGCGTCTGCTGTATGGTCGAGGTATTTGTATTTTTGCATTTTTTTCATCTTTTATTTTTCTGTGAGTTTGAGCGCCAGCTTTACTGCTTGTTTTGGTGTTTTGGCTTCCTGAATTTTTATTGTCTTTTTGTCGTCAAGGTATTTTCCTGCGTATTGTCCGGGGAGTCCGCCCAGGTTGGCTATTACTATTACTGGTTTTTTGTAGGCATAAGAGTATGCCATTTCGCAGAATGTCCCGACTCCACCGCCGATCGCTATAAGAGCATCTGCTGTGAGGCCAAGTATCTGGTTTCTTGCAAAGCCCATGCCTGTGTGGATTGGGATTGTGAGGTAGGGGCTTGCGTCTTCTTTGTCTTTCGATGGTGTTATGCCTACTGCGATGCCGCCTGATTCGGTTGCGCCTTTTGCTGCTGCGTTCGGGACGCCTTCAGGGTTGCCGCCGCAGAGGAGAATTGCGCCTGATTCTGCTATTTCTTTGCCGACTTCGTATGCTGTGTCTATGTGTATCTGTTTTGCGTTGGATGCATGGCCGATTACTGTAATTATTGGTTTTCTTTTGATTGAATTATGTTTTTCCTGCATGGTCTGTTAATGGGCTCTAAATTTCAAATATGTGTTTGTTCTAGAAGCGAGCAATAATGTTCTTTCTGAAAGGGTGTTGGCGTCGAGGGGGAGATTTGAACTCCCGTGTCCTTGCGGACACAAGCTTTCCAGGCTTGCGCCATACCGAGCTAGGCGACCTCGACATTATGTTTTGCAGAGTGTTGTTCGTGTAAGAATTTTTTAAAGGTTGTGTGCCTATATAATGGATTTTTCCATTAGTTCTTCGTAAAATGATATGTTTATAATTTCTGTTTCTATGTCATTTATTGCTTTTAGTATCCTGTCAAAGTGTATTCTTAGTCCAATATTTTCTATATTGCTGATTTTGTCTTTTAGGGTGCCTGATTGAATTGCTGTATCTTTTAGAATAGCTGTCTTTTTGTTGGTTATGAGATGTTTTACCTTTATTTTTATATCTTCTCTGAGTATTGTGACAGGTTCTTTTATTTTTGGAATTAATCCTTTCTCTTTTTTTACAATGTTTGCTATAGAGTATAGTTCATCGCCAATGTTTTCAAGTTTTTTTGCAATCAGAAAATATGGGAGTGCCAGCGACGGTGTTTTTATTGATTCGTCTCTTTTTATTCCATAATTTTTGGTTGAGTGGAGTATGATTTTATTTGCCAGATTGTATAATCTGTCTATTTCGTTTTCATTATTTTCTATTGTATCAAAATCAGAATTTATGAGATTGTCTGTGAGTTCTGATATTATGAGCGATATTCTGAAAAATATCTGGTTGATTGTAATCTTGGTATGATCAAGCAGTGTCTTGATTTTGATTTTGTTTTTGTCTTCGTATATTATTTCTGTGCCACTCATCTGGCTTATTGCTTTTTTGAGCATATTTTTTGTTTTAGTGTCGAAACCTTTTTTGGAGTAAATAATTATTGTCTCTATGCCCAGGTAGTAGGATACGAAGACCGCCTGGGCAAGATTGTCTTTGTAGTTGTCTGTGTTTAAAAAAACCTGGTCTATTTCTTTTTCCTTTGAACTAGATGTTTTGAGTATGAGTGTTTCAGAATCTTTTTCTTCTATGAATATAACATCTTTTGGAGTTATGTTTGCTTCTTTGACCCAGTTTTTTGGCAGTGTGACTGCATAGGTTTTTCCACCTATGATTTGTAATTTTCTTGCGTTCATAATTATACTAGATTAGTAAAGTATATATTTCTTTTGCTTGGTACGTACTTTACGTAGGGCAGTTATATGATTGTCCTAATATGTTAGTATAATAGAGGTGGTAGTATGGGGTATGAGTTGGATATGGAAGAGGTTAGAGAAGAAAGTATTAATAGAAATGGGACGAGACCAAAGAGTACTGATGAAGAGGAGATTGAAAGAATGATTTTTGTTTTTGGAATTGTGTAAAAATCATGGAAATTTTGGTAGGTGGATGCATTTCCAAGCTTTTTAATTGCCGGGTCATACTTGATATGCAATTAAAAATCATGACACTCTGTGTCAAGCTTTTTGATTGCCTGTTCATACTTTATATGCAATAAAAAAAGAAAATAGTTTTTGGTGAAATAAGGTTCTTATTCGCGCAGTTCAATTTCAATGTTGATTGAATCAGGAACTTCTACGCGCATTATCTGCCTCAGAGCGCGCTCGTTCATGCCGATGTCGATTACGCGCTTGTGGACGCGCATTTCCCATTTCTCGAATGTTTCTGTGCCGTCACCTGATGGCGCTTTTCTTGTTGTGATTTTCAGCTTTTTTGTCGGCAGAGGGATTGGCCCTGCTACGTTTGCCCCGAACTTTATGGCAATTGCTTTTATCTGTTTTGCCAGTTCTTCGAGTTCTTTATAGTTTGTGCTCGATATTTTTACCCGTGCGGTTTGCAACTTATTTCACCTATGATATCATACTTTAGTTTTTCATAAAGCATGTCAAATAATCAGAGTATCTTTTTTGTTTACTTTTTTGCTACAAGGTCGATGCACATACCTGCTGCAATGGTCTGGCCCATGTCCCTAATTGCGAACTTTGCAAGTTGCGGGATATCTGACTGCTTTTCTATTACCATTGGCTTGGTTGGCTTGCATTTTATTATTGCTGCATCACCTGGCTTGATGAAGTCCGGGTTCTCTTCTTTTGTTTCACCAGTTGCCGGGTCTACCTTTTTTATGATCTCTGTTATCTGACATGCCACATGTGATGTGTGGACATGGAACACCGGTGTATATCCTTTTGTTATTACACTCGGGTGCTGTAGTACTATTATCTGTGCTGTGAATTCTCCGCTTGAGTCTACTACTGTCGGCGGGCTGCCTGCGTGTCCGCAGACTTCCCCACGGGCGATGTCGCCTTTTCCAAGGCCTCTCACATTGAAGCCGATGTTGTCTCCTGCGGTTCCTTTCGGTATTGTTTCATGGTGCATCTCGACCTGCTTGACTTCGCCGGTTTTTCCGGATGGCATGAATACCAGCTTGTCGCCTGATTTGATTTCACCGGTTTCCACGCGGCCTACTGGTACTGTTCCAACGCCTGTAATAGTGTAGACATCCTGGATAGGAAGTCTCAGCGGTTTTCCTGTTGGCTTTTCAGGCACTGTAAGGTCATCAAGGGTTTCAAGCATTGTCTTTCCTTTGAACCATGTCATCTGTTCAGGTTTCTTTGCGACGTTTTCACCTGTCCATGCTGATACGGGGATGAATGGTATGTCATCTGTTTTGAAGCCTACGCTTTTCAGCAGTTTTGTTGCGTCTTCTTTTGCTTTGTTGAATGCTGCTTCATCGTAGTTCACCTCGTCCATCTTGTTTATTGCAACGATGAGGCCTTTTACGCCAAGTGTTCTTATGAGGAACACGTGCTCTTTTGTCTGGGGCATGACGCCGTCTTTTGCGCCTATTACGAGGATTGCCGCGTCAGCCTGTGATGCTCCGGTTATCATGTTTTTTACGAAGTCCCTGTGGCCAGGTGCGTCAATGATTGTGAAGTAGAATTTTTGTGTGTCGAATCTCTGGTGCATGACATCGATTGTTACACCGCGTTCTCTTTCTTCCTTGACAGTGTCCATTAAAAACGCGAATTTGAATGACTCTTTTTTCAGTTCTTTTGCTTTTTCATCTATTTTCTTCATCTGCTGTTCAGGAACGTTTCCTGTGTCCCATAACATTCTTCCGATTAGTGTGGATTTTCCCTGGTCTACGTGACCGATTGTTACCAAGTTCATGTGTGGTTTTTCTGCCATATCTTAACACCTCGTTGTTATCATTTTGTATTATGTCTGATGTATATTGTCTGCTTTTTTTGCGCGTTTTGTGAATGATTTAATATTATTGATTTTGAATTTTTTAAAGCTTATGTGAGTGAGAATCAATTGGTTCCGTTCCCAGCGTTCACAATATTGGCACTTAAGTTTATAAAGCTTGTGTCCTGTTGTGGTTTATTGTTCTATTTTTATTGTAACATCGATTGTATAGAGCAATAAAATCTGCAAAAATCCCGTGCAATGCAAGCATTTTTGCGATTTTTCTTCTATATTATTGCTTTGAAAAAAGCTTGGAATACTCCAATATCGCATTTATTCCATGATTTTTATCTGCGGAAGCTCTTCTTTCATGCCTTTTCTTTTCCTGATTGAGAGGACTGTCTTGTCCTGAAGATCAGGAGGAAGTTTTTCGTATACTATGTCTATAAGCGACTGGAATCCTCTGCCTCCTGTTGCGGATTTTATGCCGGCCTCGAAGCCGAACATCTGTGCGACCGGGAGTTTCGCGGTTATTATGCTCATGCCCTGCTCTTCTTCCATGTTCATTATCTGGCCGCGCCTGTTTTGTACTTCTTTTACTATGTTGCCCATTGTTTCCTGCGGGCCGTCTATCCTGAGTATCTGTTTTGGCTCGAACAGTGATGCTTTCCCGTCGAGCATGCTGTTCTTGAGTGCGGTTTTGACTGCAGGGAGGACCTGCGCCGGACCCCTGTGTATCGCGTCCTCGTGGAGTTTTGCGTCCATCAGCATTACTTTGAGGCCGAATGTGGGTTCTGATGCTAATGGGCCTTCGCTGCATACTTCTTTGAATGACTGGATTATCAGTTCGATGACTTCGTTCAGCTGGACGATACCTCTTGTGAGGTTTATGAGCATGTTCCCGTTCTGGATTGCAACTATTTTTTTTGCCTCGTCCCGGTCATAACCTGCGTCTGCGAGCGCGTCTGTTACCTTGAGTTGGTCCTGTTTCCTGATCTTTCCTTCAGGGACTTCGCCGGATGTCAGGACGTTTCTTACCTCGTCTGACATGGGGGCGACTTTGAGGTAGAATTTGTTGTGCTTGTTCGGGGTTTTTCCTTCGAATTCCCGCGACTCTTTTAGTACGCCTTCCTTGTAGATTACTATGGGTTTTGAGACTATGATGGGGATGCCTTTTTCTTTTATGTAGCGCTCGATTTTTGCCTCGATGTGGAGTTCGCCGAGGCCGGAGACGAGTGTTTCGCCGGTTTCCTCGGAGATTTTTACTTTTATTGTGGGGTCTTCTTTTGAGCGCATCCTTAGGATGTCGATGAGTTTTGAGAGGTCTTTTATGTTTTTTATCTCAATTGATTTGGTTACGACCGGCTCGAATATGTGTTTTATGTCTTCGAATGGCGGTATTTCGTGGGATGCGCCGCAGATGGTTTCACCTGATGATGCCTGCTCAAGGCCTGTTACTGCGATGATGTTGCCGACGCACATCTCGTTTACAGGGATTCTTTTCGGGCCGTCGTATACTGCTACCTGCTGGATGCGCGTGTCATCCTGAGCTAATACCATATGGACCGTCTGCCCGTCTTTGAGGGTTCCTGAGAAGAGGCGGACTGTGGAGACTATGCCTGCGTTGGGGTCGCTTATGACGTTTGTGACGACGCCGATGGGTTCGCCTGTTTTG
The DNA here is from genome assembly GCA_030594795.1 of Candidatus Nanohalarchaeota archaeon. Taxonomy (GTDB): domain Archaea; phylum EX4484-52; class EX4484-52; order EX4484-52; family B79-G9; genus B79-G9. The sequence continues at coordinate 11,222 of JAUVEK010000005.1, forward strand.
TCTGAGTTGAGCATTGCTTTTCCTTCCTTGGATTCAATGTCGCCTGTCCAGATGCGGGGTATCCTGTATTTCTGGGCTGTTTGCGGGTCTGGCAGGTGGTTTATTATCATGTCGAGCATTACTTCGTGAATTTTTGCTTTTTTGGCGAGTTCTTTTTCTTCGCCTTTGTTTGTGAGGTCAATTATGTCTTTGAATGATGTGCCTGTTTTTTTCATGAATGGAACTGATGTTGCCCAGTTTTTGTAGGCTGAGCCGAATGCGACTTTGCCTGACTGGACGTCGACTAGCCATTCTTCTTTGAATTCAGGTGGTGCGAATTTTCTTATGAGGTTGTTTACTGCTGTGATGTGTTTTGTGAAGCGATCCATCATTTGCTCGGGGGTTAGCTGGAGCTCTTTTATGAGGCGGTCGACTTTGTTTATGAAGAGTAAGGGTTTTACGCGCTCTTTTAAGGCCTGCCTCAGGACTGTTTCTGTTTGCGGCATTGCGCCTTCGACTGCGCATACTACTACGACTACGCCGTCTACGGCTCTCATTGCGCGGGTGACGTCGCCGCCGAAATCTACGTGGCCGGGGGTGTCGATGAGGTTGATGAGATAGTCAGTGTTGTTGACATCATATACCATTGAGACGTTTCCTGAGTAGATTGTTATGCCGCGCTCCTGTTCCTGCTTGTCAGCGTCCATCCTGACAGCTGTGCCTGCAAGCTCTTCTGAGAGCATGCCTGCGCCTGCAAGAAGGTTGTCTGTGAGGGTTGTCTTGCCGTGATCTATGTGCGCTGCTATGCCTATGTTTCTGATTCTTTTGAGGTCTTTTACTGCTTCCTTGATTCTTTCTGTTCTTGTGCCTTTTGCCATAATTATCGCCTTTTTTGAGTATTTTGATGGTTTTGTTTTTTGTTGTCTTTTGTTATTTATAGTTGATTGTTGGAGGTTGTTTATATGTTTTTTGTGTGTTCTTTCTTTGTTGTGTTGTGATTTGCTTGTGATGGTATGGAACATACACTTTTTGTGGGAAAGTTTTATAAACGTTTTTGTTTATTATTTGTTCTTATAGTGCGGTGGTTATATGCTCAACATACGGGATTATTGTTCTTCCCTTGAAAATTACAAGGAAATGAGTGTAAGAATTTCCGGATTGAACGTGCCGGAAGCGGAAAGGAAGTTTCTGGAAAAGAGTCTTCATAACACTTGTTCATTTGAGAAGGCGATTGGAGGTGAATTTTATTACCAGATGGGTGATGGTGGGAAGTATAACAAAGAGGTCTTGTCTCTAATTGGAAAATATTTTTTTCTTGTAAGAGTATTGGATAATGTGATCGATGGTCATGTGAATGGCTTGGAACTGGAAGACTCCCTTGCAAAAGAGATGTTAGACGGGGTTGCAGACTATCTTGTGGGTGAAATTGATACTTATTATGTTCTTGAGAAATTGCCATTTATAGAAGGATTGGAAGGCTCTCTGGAACTTGCGCAAGTATTCAAGGAAGAATTGGATACTTCACTTGATAGTAATGAGCGGTTTGTTGGAGATTTTCGTAAATTGTCTGAGATATGGCATAAAGATAGATGCTATGATGATGTGAGTACTTATGAAGATAATCTGAATGTTGTTGGCACTTATATGCAGTTGACTACTGTTGATCTTGTTGAGTATTTTCCTGATTTTTCGCAAGAGAAGCAGGACAGTGTCAAAGAGTTTGCTTCTTTGTTGGGAATTGTGATTCAGATAATAGATGATAAGTCCGATGGGGACAAGGGACTTCCTGTGAATGAACTGGACGGTTTGTTGGAGAAATACAAAGCCCGGCTGTATTCTGTGGCAGAAGGTGCCGATGAGAGGCGCAGGATTGGTATGCTTCTTCGTGTGTATCCATTTTTATACGATGTTCTTGATTCTGGAATATATAAGACGGTTAGGAATTGTCTGTTTGATTCGAACCTTTACGCACGCTAAAGTATGGATCAGCTTTTGGATAGAACGAATGGAGCGGTTCAGTCATATCTTGGTTGGGTTTATAATCGGGTGATTTTGGTTTCGAGGGTTGGGTCCTGGTTTTTTGCTAGTTTTGGGATGTTTCCTACCAGGCCAATTTTCTTATCCTTGATGATTATTGCGCCCTCAAAATATTTCTTTTTTTTGAGCCAGTCAAGGGTTTCTTTGATGTCTTTTTCGGTTTTTACCCTGTTTGCTGATGCTGTTGCGAGCGCGTCTGCAACGCTTGCTTTTTTTGAGAAGATTACTGATAGGTCGCATTTTCCGAAGCTTAGGGAGTGCCCCATTTTTGATGATGATGAGCAGATGGAGACGGGGGTGTTTGCGCCTGTCAACTGGAAGCAGAGTTTGTCTTTGAGTTTGTTTTGCCCTGAAAATAAGCCGATGTTTATTTTGCTTTTTGTGTATGCATAGATGTCGCCGCCATTTTCTACTATGATTGTTTCGGGTTTGTGGAGCGCTATTGCTTTTTTTGCTGCGAATTCTGCCAATGTGCCTGCAACTGCTGCCATGGGGCCGGTGTTTGCGATTTTTGCGCCCAGTGCCATTTCTTTTATTATTTTCGGGGCGCCTTTTTTTATTCTGACCGGCGCCAGTGAATCCAGGAATTCTTTGTCTGCGTAGTTTTCTATTAGTGTTCTTTGGGTTATGAGTTCTTTTCTGACTGTGCTGATTATTTCTTTACTGTCAGCCATGACTTTGAGTCTGCTTGTTTTATAGGTCAGTGTTCTTGTTTCCATTTAGATCATCAATTGCCCTGTACGGGCAGATGGATATGCAGGCTCCGCATTCGATGCATTTGTCTGAGTCAAATTCTATTTCCATTGTTTTTCTGTCCGGGATGTGCAGGGCACCTGTGGGGCAGTGCGCCACGCAAAGGCTGCATTGTGTGCATTTGTTTTTGTTTAGCTGTGTGCCTGTCTTGAATGTCTTTACTTTTATGCCGAGGGCTTTCAGGTAGTTGATTGATTCTGTGATGTTTTTTTCTTTTCCCTCTAATTCCACTATCATGAAGCCTTCCTGCTTTTCTGTGATGTTTGCGCGGAGGATGTTTGGTATTACATTGTAATGTTTTATGATATGATAGATTATTGGTTCTTTTACTGTCTTTTTTGAGTAGCGGAACTGGTATTTTTTATTCATTTTCACGGCCTCTGGTTTCTAATTGCATGAATGACTGTTTTGGCGGCAGTTTTTCAAAGGGCTCGTTCAGGAGGAATTTGCCTTCCTGTATTTCTTTTTTTAGTATTGCCGCGATTTTTCGCGCTTTCGGGTAGCTTGACATTGAGCTTGTTTTTACGTGCTTGTTGTTTATTGTGATTTTTCCTGATTTTAGTTCTTTGTAGGTGACTTTTTTTATTATGCGGGATTTTCTTTCGGGGTAGTCTTTGCTGTAGTCTATGACCGGCGCGTATATGTCTTCGTCTTTTACGGCGGTGCTTTTGAGGATTTCTTTGTCCAGTATTGGTATTGCGATGCCTATGCCGAGGGCAAGGCTTGTACCGTAGCCCGGGATGCTTGCTCCGCGTACGAATTCGCTGTTCATTTGTTTCATGTCTGCTGTCAGTGCCAGCGTGGCTGCGCCCTCTTCTGGGACTTTGTTTTTTGTTCTTGCGCAGCTGCTTGTGTGCTGGGTGCCTTGCGCGTATATGTGGCCGTGTGCGCCTGCGAGCCATACTTTTGTGCCTATGCCGATGGTTCTGTATGTGGGGTCGTTCAGGAGGGGGCTTAGCTGGCCTGCTGATGAGTAGACTGCGTTTTCCATGTTGGGTTTTAGCTGGCCCATGTAGGTGTATATGGTTCTTTTTTTGTGCGCGTTTACGGCTACGTTGTAGTTCTGGTAGCAGTTTCTCGGGTTTACCATTATTGCCTGGTTGAGGCTGTTTATGTTTATTGTTGTTCTTAGTTCTTTTTTCGGGTATTCGTCTGTCCCGTATGATAGGGCAAACAGCTGTATGTCTTTGCCGCTGACCAGGTCTTCTATTACGTGCCCTCCGCCGTATCTGAATTTGCCGGGGAAGTATCTGTTTTCAGGGTCGTTGTGCTGGAGTTCTGTTGCGCCGAGGTATGCGTCTACTGCTGCCAGACTTGAGTATATGCGCACGTCGTTTAGCCATGCTTCGGTCATTCTTATTTTTGGTTTTGAGTGGCCGAAGTTGAGGAAGCAGCCGGATGAGCACATTGCGCCGAAGGTTGCGGTTGTTACCACGTCTATTTTTTTGTATGCTTCGTCGATGCCTTCTTTTTCTACTATGTCTATGATTTCTTCTGCTGTGACTACGACTGCCTGTCCTTTTTTTATTTTTTCGTTTATCTCTTTGTAGGTTTTTGGCATGTCTTGTCTTTTGGGGGCTTATCTTTAATTGTTTTTTGCGATAGCTTGATATTTGTGGATATCCTATCTTTTTTACAGGCTTAGTAATCAACTGTCTCTGTTTTTGACGGATTTTTTGATGCCGGCTGCTGCGGTTTGGTTGGTTTGGAAGGGCGATGCGTTTTGATTTTGTTTAGATGGATGATTCTTTGAAATCAAAAAAAGCATTGAAGAACTACTCACCTCGACGATTGTTTTAATCTGACAGTAGGGTGCTGTTGCACAAGTCTTGACCAAAGGGCTTGCTGATGTCGTTTAGCGATTTTTAGCTAAATGCTACAAACGATAGCAGTCTGCATAATTCTTAATAGTTATGCAACATCACCTAACAGTAGTTACAAAGCGAAAGATATATAAAGTTTACTCTCTAGTAATTATAGTATGAATGGAGAAAAATATTTTTTATTAGACAAGGAACTTATCTCTGGGCCAGGAGAAGAGTTTTATAGGTATCGCTGTGTTGATGGATATAAGACTGAAGAAGAATTAAAAAAGGGAATTTTGGACCATACTGGTGGCGCGGTTTCGGGATTGGTTGTTGCAAAAGTGGTTGATTTCGACATAAAACTTATTCTTAAGGATACCGGATAAGTTCCTGTATAATATTTAGTCATTTATGGAATTAAAGGGCACTTCCTTTTTCTTGATTAACTCGAGGGCAAATTGAATGTGATTATCTGCTATAGTTAGTATGTTTCTTTGGTTGTACTCTCGTGATGTTTTTGCGATAGTTTGATATTTGTGGATGTTTAATATTGTTTTATGTATTTCAGCCTGGGTTCGCTTGTGAACGGGCGCGCTATTGAGTTGTTGCTTGGCGCTTTGTTTGTTTATGTCGGCTATGTTAAGTTTAGTGCTGTCGGGATGAGTTTTATTCTTAGTTATCCGCTTCTTGTTGCGCATGCGCTGATTTTTTTTGCTGTTGGAGTGTTTATGGTTTTGTCGAGGCCGCATATTGCGGTGGTCGGGCTTGCTGTGGTTGCGCTTGGTATTTCGCTTCACGGGCTTGGGTTTTTTAATTCTTTTAGTTTGTCTTATCTTGTTTACAGGTTCAGTAATCAGTTGGCTATGTTTTTGACGGATTTTTTGATGCCGGTTGCTGCGGCTTTCTGGGCGTTTAAGGGTGGATTTGGTTGAGTGATGTTTCCGGGTAAGAATGAGAGAGGTTTAAGGCTGTTTATGTGATTGTTTTTTTGGTGAGTTATAGTAAGTCTTCCAGATATTTTTGTTTTATTTTCTCGATGAGTTTTATGATTTCTTCTGCGCTTGCGTTTGCTTCGTTTGCATCGACTGGTTTTCCGTAGTAATTTGCGGCGTTTCTCATTTTGCGCAGCCTGTCGTATTTTGCAGCAGATTCGTAGTCTTTCAGTTTTTCTAAGTATGCTGTGAATGCTTCGTGGGAGTAGACTTTGTATCCGTCTTCTGTTGCTATGGCTTCGATAATTTCGCGAAGTGCCTCGTAGTACATTACAAAGAGTGTGGTGGCGCTTGTTTCATCTATTTTCTGGAGCCTGAGAAAGTTTATGTGCGCTTCTGACATCTTTATAAGGGCTTTTGCGTGCTGGGTGTCAGGCAGGCTCTTTCTTACTTTGCCTGAGCGTATGAATTCTTCAAAGTTCATTGGAATGCCTCTATATAGCCGTAAAGTATTTTGCCGTTTAGTATGTTGTTTAGTAGTTCTTTTGAGTTTTCTTTCATTTGTTTGAATTTTCTCTGGTTTGCGGTAAAAAGTTGTATCTCGCAGCCCAGTTTTTTCTCGAATTTTTTAAGGTTGGGTTCTTTTGTTGTTTCTGAGACTATGAAGAGATCAATGTCGCTTTGTGGTGTGTTTTCTGCTTTTGCGTATGAGCCGAAGAGTATTATTGTTTTTGGATAGTTGTATTCGTTTGTGAGGAAGTCTATCAGGCCGGATTTTTTTATTCTTGTGATGTTGTAGTATGTTTTCGTGTCCTTGTATGCGTCAGAGTCTGTGTTTGCGCGGTAGAGCAGGTGTCCTCTATCTTTTCTTTTTAAGAGATAGTTTTCTTTTTTCAGGGATTCAAGGTTTTTTCCTACTGTTGTTGGCGATATTTTCAGCAGTCTTGAGAGTTCTCTTAAGTGGTATTCCCTGTTTGGGTTTTCTATAAAGGGTTTCAGGGTATATGTGTCTATTTTTTTGGACATGTGTCTAATTATGTGGACAGATGTTTAAATATTTTTCGCTTGTTTATGTTGTGTTTTTAGAGTGTTTCCAGAATGTCGCCTTGTTTTATTGTTCCGCCTTTCAGGACTTTTGTGAATATGCCTTCGCGCGGCATGACGCAACTGCCGAAGGTCTCGAATATTTTGCATCCTATGTGGCATTCTTTTCCGATTTTTGATATTTCGAGGGTTACTTCTTCTCCTGCTTTTAGTTTGTCGCCGATCTTCAGGAGGGTAAGGTCTATGCCTTTGGTTGTTATGTTTTCTGCGAAGTCGCCTGGTTTTAGTTCTAGGTCATTTTTTTTGATTTTTGTGCATTCTTTTTGCCTGCTTATGCTTTCGCTTGAGAGGAGGCTGATCTGTCTTATCCCGCTGCCTGCGTGGGCGTCTGATTCTAGGCCGAAGTTCTCTGTTGCCTTTGCTTGTTTTACAGGGGTTTTTGCTGTGTGTTTGGTTTTGCTTATGTTTATGGAGTAGATTTGTCCTTTCATGTTTATCATTGTCTTTTATAGGGTTTGTAATCTTTTTATTGGAGTGTGTTTTTCTTTAGCTGCATTATGTCGAGGTCTATTTTTGGAAGTATTGTGGAGATGTGTTTTGGTCCGTTGTCTGTGTTGAGCATGTGTTTGGTTGTTTTGATTGGGTATAGTTCTACGATTTTATAAAGGTGTAAGTTGATATCTTAATTAAAATGAAGACACTTATAGTAATACCGACATATTGGAGTTATGAAAATTATGGTTTAAACGGGCAGAGATTACCCGTTTATGATCATCCAACACCTGTCAATACTAAAGGTACCCTTACTAAGACTCTTGAGAGTCTAAAAATTATTAAGGGTGCTGATTTTGATGTTGTTATTATTGCATCAGCTGTTTCTGTAAAAGCTATGAAAGAAATGTATAAAATAATAAAAATAGAGCTTAAGCAATATACAAAAAAGAGTAAGATTAAGGTTTATTTATTGTCTCATGTTGAGTTAGATAATTTCAAAAAGATCATAAATAAAAATTATCAAAGTAAATATAATGTTTTTCTTCAAATGAAAGGGTATTCTACAATAAGGAACCTCTCCTTAATAGTTGCACAAATTTTAGATGCTGAAATACTAGTATCGATTGATGATGATGAAGTTATAACCGATCCTGATTTTTTATTAAGGGCAAAGGAATTTATTGGAAAAGATTTCAATGGAAAAAGAGTTGATGGAATTGCGGGATACTATACTTATGAGAACAAGAGGGTTAATTTAATTGATAATAAATCTAAGTGGTGTTCCAGTTGGAATCAGGTGGAACAAATGAACAAAGCTTTTGACCTATTTATTAAGAAAGGTCCTAGATTAAAAGAAGCTCATTGGATGCTCGGGGGCTGTTCTGTTATTCACAGAAATCTTTTTACAAAGGTACCTTATGATATCAGAATACCCCGGGGAGAAGATATGGATTATCTAGTTAATGCTAAGATGTGGGGGTTTAATATATTCTTTGATAGGAAATTTTTCATAAAACATGAACCCGTACCTTTTGGGCACCCTTTATGGAAGATGCATAGAACAAACATTTATAGATTTATTTATCAGAGGCAAAAAATTAGACAACAAAGAGTGCATAAAAATATGTTCAAAGTAGGAATCAAAGATATGACTCCATATGCCTCAACATTTATCGGTAAAAATCTGGATAGCAAGATAGAAAAAAGCTGCAAAATAATGGCAGAGCAATATGAACTGATAGGAGATACCTTTTCTGCAGCACGATGTTTGGAAAATGCTATACTTGCAAAACCAGAGCACCTACCAAAGTACAATGTTTTTGATCAATTATTGCTATTGCAGAGTAAATGGGTGTCTTTTTCTGAAGTGTTTGAGAAGAAGGAAATAAAAAGTGCTCTAAAGAAATGTCTGTTAGTTTTTAATTAATTGGTTGTGGTGCCCGTCGAGAATTATGTTTGTTTTTTTGTCTGCTACTATTGGGTATTTTAAGCCTTCGCTGATGATACTTTTTTTGACTTTTGTGATTTTTCTATGTGGCCTTCTATTTCGCTTTTATCAGGTGCTTGCCTTTTTAGGATGTCTTTTTCCTGATAGTTGTTTATTTTGTTTTCAACCAGTGTCTGTTCTTTTGTCAGTTTGTTGAGTTCAAACAGGTTCATGATAGTATGCCTCATAGTATTTTATGTGGTTGGTTAAAGGATATCCTGTGTTCAGTGCAGATTGTATTACTTTGTCCTGCTTTGTTTTGAGCTCTATGGTGAAATCGTCGTGCTTTATTTGTATGTAGCTTATTCTAATTGCTGTTTGTGCTTCTGCGTATGTTTGCGCCTGTTCTGTTTTTATGTTTTTGTTTACAATGAGGAGGAGATCTATGTCTGATTTGCCTGAAAATGTGTTTTTTGCTGTTGAGCCGAATAAGAATGCGATTATCGGCTTTTCGCTGAGCTTTTCAAGAAAGCAGGTTATTGCTCTTTTTCTTATTCTCGGCAGTTCATTGAAGCGGCGCACGTCAAAGAATGAAAAGAGGGAGTATGTATTGGTGTTTTTTTGTATGCTGTATTTTTTCAGGTTCCCGTCTTTTTCGGAGTGCAATATGTCTTGCTGCTCCAGTTGTTTCAGGAATCGTGTCGCGCTGTTTTCATTGAGGTTTGTTTTTCTTGCAATTTCGCGCAGGTGGATTTTTGCATGCTTGTCGCTGTAGAAAAGAGTCATTATTTTCTCATGTCCTGTCTTGAGTAATGTTTCCATAATTTAAACAATTGTTTAATTATTTTAAACGTTTATATTGTTTTCGGTTGTTTGGGTGTTGTGGTGTGTTTTGTGGGCGCGGGGTTGAGGTGAGTGCATGCGAGAACTCAATTGAGTGTAACATATCGCATTAACCGAAGTCGCCGTTAGGCGATTTGGACGGAGCGGGGTGTAACCGAGCGTAGTCGGTTAATGCGTGTTATATTCCCCGAAGGGCTAAAATTTAGTGCAACATTCCGAAGGAAAATTTTAGAGTTCAAGATCCTGAGCTAATATT
>JAUVEK010000038.1 GCA_030594795.1 Candidatus Nanohalarchaeota archaeon
CCTTATGCGCACGAATCACATGCTCCTTCCCAACCTCCTTAAGCCCCTCATCCTCAGCAAAAAGCGCAGCCTTCCGAAGAATCTCAAGCCCGACCCGCGCATCACCATTCGCCTGCACAGCCGCAATCCTCAGCACAGTCGAAGATACCGCACCGGCGACAAATGCAAGATTAGCCCTGTCCGAAAGAATATCATACATCTCATCAACCGAATAAGCCTTAAACTCAAGCCACTCAAGAGCAAGCGAACTCTTAATCCTCGCATCAACACCTAAAAGAGCATGCTCATCATTAGAAATACAGACAATCCCACACCCGCTCCGGCAAAGATCATAAAGCACATCAAAACTCTCAAGCCTATCAACCTCATCCAGGGCAACAACCAGCTTCTTCCCACTCTTCTTGAGATTCCCCTCAATATCCTCAAGCAGCTCTTTGGTCTGCCTCCGTGGATTAGAAAAAACCTGAAGCTCACTCACGATCCTCGACAAAATAGCATGAGTAGACGTCGTCTTCCAGCAATTAACATAGCATGTCTTCGCATTATCAGTATGAGAACAAAGCTCATCAAACATCCAGAGAACAAGCGAAGTCTTGCCAACCCCGGTAGGCCCGAACAAAAACACATTCCTCGGCATTCTCCCGACAACCACCGGCTTCAGGCATGACGCAAGATAATCCCTCTGCCCCTCGCGATGAAAAAGCCTCGTAGGTGCAAACACCTCCGTAAGCGGCTCCTCATTCCTGACAATAGTCGCCTCAACATCAAACAAATCAGACATAATCATAATTAAGCAAGACAAATTAATATAAATTAATCTAAAACCTCAATCAAAACTCAAAAACTCCTTGATAATAGTCATCAAAGAAAGCAGTGCCATACAGCTGGTAACAATCGTATACAGCACAACATTATTACTCATATCACAGACTTCGCCAATCTGGTTGGCATACTGGTACAAAAGAATCACTGAAGGTATAAAAACAATCACAGCCACAAAAACATTAAAATTATTCAACGACCCTTTCATACTACCCATATTAGGTAGAACCCCTATATATAAATATCGAAAATATAGCGAGGGATGGATTTGAACCATCGACCTTTGGGTACCACAGGCGGCACAGAATACTTCTGCCGTCATATGAGCCCAACGAGCACTCCAGGCTGCTCTACCTCGCTACAAAAAACAGAGATATAAACCCAATACTCAGAACAAACATTTATATATCTTCCCATAACCAAAAAAAGACCATGAACATACTCGGCATAGACGAAGCAGGTCGCGGGCCGGTAATCGGCCCTATGGTGCTCGCCGGAGCCTGCATAAAAAAAGAGGACGAATCCCTCCTGAAAAAATCAGGCATCACAGACTCAAAGCTCCTCTCACCAAAAAAGCGCGAAACCTTAGAAAAACAAATCAAAAAAATAGCCAAATACGTGAGAGTTATAATAATCAGCGCAGAACAAATCAACCACGACATGAAATACATATCCCTGAACCAGATAGAAATGAACGCCATGATAAAGATAATAAACTCAAGCACAGAAGCAGACCAAACAATAATAGACCTCCCCTCGAACAGCAAAACATTCACACAGGAACTCGAGGCAAAAATAACCACAAAAACAAAAATAACCGCAGAACACAAAGCAGACCTGAACTACATACCAGTAAGCGCAGCCTCCATAATTGCAAAAGTCGAGCGCGACAGGCAGATAAGACTCATAGAAAAAAAGCATAACATACAGATCGGCTCAGGCTACCCCGCGGACCCAAAAACAAAAAAATTCCTAAAAGAATACATACAGTCACATGACACACTCGACACACTCCCGGACTACATAAGAACAAGCTGGCAGACCACAAAAGACCTCATAAAAGAGAAAACCCAAAAAGGCCTGAAAGACTTCTAGCCAAAAGAAACCTCAACATCAACAACATACCCTCAAGTGGGCGGGTGGGGGCTCGAGGATGGACATCACAAAGAACCAAGGGGGAGATAGATTTTATCACAGGATATCACAACATACAAGAACAAATATAAAACAAAAAAACAAGGCATCTATGACAACATTGAACCACCGCCAAAGATTTAAATCTTATCACCCAAGTAACCAACATAATTATAAGAACAAACGACATAAAGGGTCATATAGATGGTATTTCTAAAAAAAAGGGAAGAAAGGCGCAAAAATATACAAGAATGGGGCAAATATTTTGCAGACTTAAAAGAGAGAGAATATAGTGTCCAAATAGTATATGCAAGAAGGATAACTATGGATGAACTTGCTGCTGTAATTAGCAAACAAATCCATTTAGAAGGAGAAATTTGCGAAATGCCAATAGACTCCTTTAAAAGAGATACTAAATATACATTTAGCGCCACTGTTCACGATACATACCCTATAGAAAAAATCAAAATTAGTTCAAAAGAATACAATAAAAAACCTATAGAATTAGAATTTATTGGAACCCTGCAACTCCAAAAAGGATATATAATTGATGCAGACATTCTTCTCGGTAGAATGCTTAAAGAATTTGATACTCCTAACCCTGATGTAATTACTGAACAAATGATTTATGGAGAAACACCAGAAGAAGAACGATTGTCTATTGAAGTGAAGAAAGCAGAATTTTATGAAGAACCAAACGGGAGAAGAACAGGAAAAGAACCAGTACTAATATATGAAAAACCAGATTCATAAAATACTTCCAGCCCAACAAATATAAACCACACAACCCAAAAAACAAACCATGAAATACTTCGCATGGAAACTCCTTGCAATAAACATCATAGTCTTCATCCTCGAACTAACATCCCCATACATAATCCCCCTGTTCGCCCTGAACCCCGCCCACATCATCCAGACCCCGTGGACATTGATCACAGCAATGTTCCTCCACTCAACAACAACAATCCTCTCCGACGGCGCAACCGTAATAAACCTCAACCACCTCCTCCAGAACATGGTCGCCCTAGGCCTTTTTGGAATACTCCTTGAAAAAATAACAGACTCAAAAGAATTTCTCACCCTCTACCTCGCAGCAGGCATATTCGGAAATCTAGCAGGCATAATATTCTACCCCGACTCAATATCACTTGGCGCATCCGGCGCCATAATGGGCATACTCGGCGCACTCACAATCCTGCGCCCGAAAATGGTAGTATTCCTCGGCGGCCCGATCCCATTAATACTCCTCTCCAGCATGTGGATACTCATAGACCTCGCCGGGTTCTTCGCACCAGTAGACAACACAGGCCACGCCGCCCACCTTGCCGGCTTTGCAGCCGGAATAATATACGGCATACTCAACAAAAAACGCTTTGCTGAAGACAGAGAAATAAAAGAGAAAATAGAAGACGAACTCTCAGACGAAGAAATGGAGGCATGGGAAAACGAGTACATGAAAATTATATAAACCCCTTAAGACAAATATTGCACGGAGATACAATGAAAAAAAAACTCATTATAATCACATTCCTGCTGGCATACCTGCTGACAATATCAACAATCGAAGCACAACTCGGCACCGACAACCCATGCGAATACACAGAAAAAGGCAACCCCGACTCAGAAGTTTTCTGTTACAGCGAAGACTACCTAACACATGGTGACTCAACTTTCTTTCTCATCAACGTGGACCAGGACAAAACACTCAACATATCAGGAGCCATAGTCAGTGCAAACGACGAGATAACCATAAGCAACGTCTACAACCCCATAGGACAAGTACCCTCAGGAGGCATAAGAGGTACCATCTCTAATAAATACAGCACCTACAACCCAATACTTGGAATATGGCTGCTGGACATCCACGGCAGAGGAATAGTATCAAGCGACGGCCTCTTTACTGTAAGCTCAAACTTCGACATATACAAACCGCGCAAATACAAAATAAACACTGCAATACTCCAGGACCACATCAAATTCTACAAGACATACATAAAAACAGGAACAAGAGAAGAGCATCTTGCAGTATCGTCTGGCTGGTCCGACAGGTACTCTAACATGGAAATAACAATCATCAGCCCTAACGTAAAAACAAAAAATGACATCTCAATAGGTGACGAAAAGATAGTGCAGACATACTACTTAAACCCCGGAACTGTCGCAGAAGGAAGCTGGATAACACAGCTAAGAGCCTTCGATGCGCGCGCAGACCTTAACTTCTACTCAAACTACAAATTCAGATATATAGAAGACCAGGAAATAATCGACGGGATAATACGCGAAAAAGAAATAAAAGAATACCCCATAATCATCACAGATTCAAACACGCCTCTTGCCATGACAGCAATCAGGCTGGAAGCCGGCGATGTCGTCAGGATATACAGCGTCTATGACCCACGCGGCAAAAAAAGACAATGCGCAACATACACCGACGGCTGCGCAATAAAAGACCCTGAACCAGGCATATGGCTCATAAACCTGGAAGGCCAGACTGTAACAGGCCACGCACCTTTCCGCCTTGCAAGCACACACTCAACATACCTCCCTGAAGACTTTGAAGCAACAGACAAAATAAAAAACAGGGGAGCTATTTACTATTACACAGACATACTCACAGAAAACAAGACACATCTTGTAGCAGTCTCAAGCTGGGCAGACTTTGAGCCAAATATGGAACTCACAATAATCTCAACAAACCTAAAATCCGTATACGACCAGTCAGAAACTGACGAAAAAGTAACACAAAAAGCATTTCTGACACCAGGCGAAACAGCCGAAGGGCGCTGGATAATACAGGTCAAGTCAATATGGAAAGAATCAGAAGTAACCACAAAATCAAACTACAACCTCACGCGCGTCCCCACACAAGCACAGCTTAATGCGGATCTGGAAATGGGTGAAAAAAAGACATACTATATTGATGTGACAGAATCAGCCACATCATTAGTCCTTACATTGACAGCATTCCAGTCCGGCGACGAATTCAGAGTAACAAAAGTGCTAAAGCCTGACGAGAAACCAGGCACATGCCAGAAAATACCATCAGGAAAAGAATCATACACCTGCGCTGTAAAAGACCCGAAACCAGGCATCTGGACAATAGAAGTAACAGGACAAAACATCGTCGGTGAAGGCCCGTTCAACCTCGCAAGCACTTTCAGGATAACAAGCTGCGGAAACGGGGTATGCGATGCAGATGAAAACTGCGGCACATGCAAAAAAGACTGCCAGTGCAACAGATCAATGTGCCACAAAAATGCATGTGTACAGCCGCCAAAAACAGTAGGCGAGAAAAAAGCATGGCTAAAAGACGACCTTGAGGACGACCTGATACCCCGGGAATCATATGACGCAAAAATAAACGAACTAAGCGCCTACGAAGACTCACAACTCCTGTCAGAATTAACAACAGAACCAGAAGAAGAGCCTGAAAAAGAAGAAAAAGACAACACTATCGAAAAAGTAAAATCAATAATATTCAACCCGCTAATAATAATCCTGATAATCGGGCTTGCTCCAGCAGCACTAATAATCTACAAAAAGAAAAAAGAACAACCAATCTAACAGCCAAAGAACTAATCAACCCTCAATCCCAAAATTTTGCACCAAAAATCCAATCACTCATTCTCAGCTTTTTAGCTCAATCCTTTAATGCAACCAACTGCGCCAAAAATCAGGTCACTCGCATTCGCTCGTTCTCAGCTTTTTAGCTCAATCCTTCAACGCAACCAATTGAGCTAAAAAAGCCTCAATCTGCAGATCCTCCTGCCCGCCCTCGACAATCCGAAACTCATATTCCCCAAGCTTATCAATCAGCTGCGCCTTCACCTTATCATCCACATCAAGACCAAGAATCTCCCTGTGGATCGCCTTGATGACATCCAGCCCCGAAAGCCCGCGATTAATCATCAGATCATACAGCTTCTTCCTCGCATCCAGAAACTTACAGGAAAGCGCAAGATTAAGCACATCCTTGACCTCCTTCGGGTGCAAAGTCGCCGCAACCTCATAAACACTCTTCTCATCAACCTTCTTAGAAAGAACAGAAACAGACTGAAGCACATTGGTAGCCTTCCGAAAATCACCCCCGGACACGGTAAGAACAGCAGCCATGCCATCTTTGGTGATCTCAAGCCCTTCAGCCTTGGCAACCCTCCCAACATACTTTGAGATAGCCTCATCACTCCCCGGCCCGAACCTGAAGACAGCGCACCTGCTCTGTATCGGCGCAATCAACTTCGAAGAATAATTGCACGACAAAACAAACCGCGTAGAACGCGTATACTTCTCCATGGTCCGCCTAAGCGCCTGCTGCGCCTCCGGCGTCAAAGCATCGCTCTCATCAAGAAAGATAATCTTAAACTCAGCACCCAGAGGCTTGATGCGCGCAAAATCCTTGATTTTCGACCTCACAACATCAATACCGCGCTCATCCGACGCATTAGTCTCCATAAAATTGCGCGACCACCCCTCACCGTAAAGCTCCTTCGCAAGCGCAATAGCGCACGTAGTCTTCCCCACCCCTGCAGTGCCTGCAAAAAGCATATTAGGAACCGACTTCTCCTTCACGAAAGCCTTCAGGCGCTCAACAACAGCCTCATGCCCAACCACATCATCAAGCACTCTTGGCCGATACTTCTCAGTCCAAATCTCAATCATAAACTGACTATACCCCTCAAATAATATAAAACTAACCACAAGGACATCAACTTCAGTTTTACAAAGCTTTATAAATTTTTAAATCACTCACAAGTTACAAAAAGGTTTTTCAAATGCCAGTCACAAATAACACTCCAGAATATATTCCAATAGAAGACATTGAGTCTATCATAAAAGAGACAGATACCTCTACTGGTACCAACACACAATATATTCCTGACAACAACGGTGTGATTCCAAACAGCGGTTCACCAATAAGAATCAAAGGAGTAGATAGAGATGCACGCACTCGACATAAAAGTGAAATCAAGTCATCCAGCAGAATAGACATCGACCTCAACGCGAAAAAAGAAGCCATAAGATTGTCTGAACATTATATTGACGACCTATTCGAAAAAAATAATGCGGTAACCGAAGACAGAGCAAGAGTAATTTTTTATAACAACTACATAGTGCCACTCGAAAAAATGTCAGATAAAAAGTGGAATAAAGAGCAGTCCAGGCATAGAAGAATAAAAAGAGCACACAAACGTCAAGAAAGAGAAGTAAGCGACAAAGTATATGAATTACTCCTACGTGAATATGCTTTTAACCATTATAATGATGCCCTAAACAAAAAAATAAGCGAAGGGTCAATAGTATATAGATACGAACCGGCAGACCTGAGAAACATCCGCATAGTACCCCAAACAGTTGGTGAAGAAAAAGAAATGCTAAAGATATACCTTGAAGGGGGCATCATAACAGAGGAAACATATGAAAGAAAAACAAAAAAGTTAGGTAATGATGACCTGCAATCATTGGACGAAAAAAAAGCAGAATTATGGTCAGAATATTTAGCTATCCCTTGGCTCATAGTTCTTAACGACGACTTCCAGGCACCATCATGGACAAAAGGAAGAAAATTATGCAAAGCAGAAAACGCATACCATCTCTTCGGGACACTTTCGGATTTGAAAGATAAAAGAGGAAACCCTATTTACAACCTGGAAAAAAGACCGCCACACCGTGTCGGCATTGACCTTTCAACAGGCATTCTTGAATATTTATTTCTCGGGGGCCGAAACAGCACAGAAGACATCGCAACCATACTTTCGGCAACAGAACCAGACAACAGCTTAACAAAAGCGATAAACACACTGGAAAACATGAAACTAATATCCAAAAACAGAAAAACCTACAAAATAACACCCCTCGGAAGAACAGCATACAAAGATGTAGTAGAGAGATGTCTCAAAGACATCAGTGACCACAAAGGAATTTACGATGCACTCAGAAACACAGCAACCAGCTACAGAATCATCTAATTCGCACTCCCCACCAAAAACATGCTCAAAAACTTGGAGAAGCAGGTTATTTACTATCAATCAGCTTCACAATCTCATCAATATCATCCACAAAATGCAGTAGCTTCAGGTCCTCAATATCATGCATAAAAAACTCCTTCCTCAAGGGATTATCCTCCAACCACTCAAAAAGCCCATGCCAGTATTTCCTGTTCACACAGATTATCGGAACAGTATCCACAATCCCTGTTTGCATCAAAACAGCAAACTCAAAAAGTTCATTCAAAGTGCCGTACCCGCCCGGATAAAATATCAGCGCTTCGCTTTTTATTGACATAATAAAGCGCCTGACAAAAAGAAAATGAAACGAAAGTTCATCTGTAAACAAAGAACCATCTCCCTTCTCATTCGCAAGCAGCTCAGCCCTTAAACCAATAGAATGTGTCTTTGCTTCACTAGCCCCTGAATTTGCAGCATGCATTATCCCGGGACCTCCTCCACTAAGAATCGCATAGCCTCTTTTTCCTAACTCAAAAGCAACTCTTCTGCAATGCTGATAATACTCACTATCATGCGCAACCCTGTGAGACCCAAAAAAAGTCACAATCTTAGTATTTATCCCATTAAGAAGCGCCAACCCGTCATTTATTTCCTTCTGGACCTTATCAGCAGTCCAGTCAGTCTTTCCATAATATTGCTTATTTTTGTGCAGCATGCTCATATTAATATAAAGACAAAATCAAATTTAAATATCCTTCCCAAAACACCCCACCTCAACTAAAGCATCCCACCACCAAAATTATATTAACCCCCTGCGCCCAAAGTAAACCCTATGAACCCCATTCTCCAGAAAACAACAAAACTCACCATACTATCAATCCTGGTAACAACCCTCCTTCTGATCCAGCCCGCCCTCTCAATCACGCAGGAAATAAAAGACCCTGCAAACATAGGCGAACTAAAAGTAAAAATAACCCAGCACGGCAAAATCATCATCACAGACGGGAGACTCGAATGGATAAAAATCAACCTCACACTACCGAATGACAACTCAAACCAGTTTGTCATAACAGACGAAAAATACACACAAGACGAACTCAAAAACAACATACTCACAATAAAAAAAGAAAACCCGCCAAACATAGTCACATACAGCACAGAAAGCATAGTCACAATCAAAGAGCGCGTCACCCTCCATATCCCCGAAACCTACACAATACCGGATGACATAAAAATCTACCTGAAGCCAACAAAAAACATCCAAAGCACAAACCCGAAAATAACCGCGCTCGCAAAACAGCTCACAAAAGACTCAAAAACCGACTTCGAGCGCATCGCGAAACTAGCCACATGGGTCCACGAGAACATAGAATACAAACTAAGCCTCGGAACCGAAACAAAAGACGCCCTCTGGACCCTCGAAAACAAAATAGGAACATGCGACGAATTCTCAACCCTCTTCATAGCCCTCGCAAGAGCAGCAGGCTACCCTGCGCGCTACATCTCAGGCCACGCCTACGGCAAAGACGGCTGGGAAAAACACGCCTTTGCAGACGTATACATCGGCAGGTGGATACCAGTCGACCCCACATGGAACGAAGTCGGCAACCTCGACGCAACCCACATCCAGTTCACAACAACAGAAGACAACATAGTAAAAAACGAAGTCAAAGTCTACGGCACAAAAATCGGCGACATGACCTGGGCAGAAGACGAAACCGAAATCGAGATACTTGACATCAAAGAAAAAGAAAGAGAAAAAGACTATGAACTTAAAAAAAGCTCAGACAAACTCGAGGCAGGCGAAGAAGCAGTAGTGCTCCTGAGATTCACACCCAAAGAATACAAAGTAATCAAACTCGACCTCGAGCCATGCATCAGCCGGACACCGATAATAGAAATAAAAAACAAAGAAAAAAGCGTCATCCTCGAACCCAACAAAGAAAAAATAATATACTGGAAAACAAAAGTGAGCGACACACTCAAAAAAAACACAGAATACATCTGCCCACTGACACTCAACTCACGCCTCCTGAGCATAAGATCAATCAACATGACAATAAACACACTCACAAGCCAAAAACCAGACAAAATCCTCCTTGACGCAAAAATAGACAAACCAGACCTCATCCTCGGAGAAAAACAGACACTAAAAATAGGTATAGAAAAAACGCAAGGCACACACCCCGTAACAATCGGCATAATATCAGGCAGCGACCACACAGAAAAAACACTCACATTTGGCCCGGGTGAAACCTCAACAATCACGCACACATTCACACCCGAGCAATCCGGCGAACACGAAATACTTGTATACTCATCAACCGGCCAGATAAAAACACTAAAATACACAGTAGGTGAAACAGGAGACATCTACATCGACGAAATAGAGATACCCAAATACGCGAAAACAAACGAAGAAATACAAATAACCACCCACATCAAAAACAACCAGAACACTCCAAAAACAATCAAGCTCACAACAACTTTTGAAGGCAGCAACGACATAACCTCCACAAAAATAGAAAAAGAAAAAGACATCAAAACAATAATATCATCATCCACCATCGGCGACAAAAAAATATCATTCCATCTGACAGGCCCAGACACAGACTCAAAAACAACAAGAAACATCCGCATATACGAAAAACCGGAAATAGAAATAACCACAGGATACGACTACGACAAAAACACAGCAACCTTAAGCATCGAAACAAAAAAAGACAC
>JAUVEK010000016.1 GCA_030594795.1 Candidatus Nanohalarchaeota archaeon
GCGACAGTGACTATGCAAAAGTAAAACATTACATCCAACACATCTACTGAGATACCAAATATATCCATGAGACTGACCGCACATTATTTTTTAGACACCCTGACCAGACGCTTGTATGCAAAGTATATAAGGACTGCTCCCAGGATGACGATTACCAGCACTTTTATGTTGCTTGATGTGTCTCCTTTCATGCCAAGCACGTAAAAGTTGATTGAGGATTCTGTGATGGTCATCATGTCTTCTGAGAACCGGACGTTTGCGATGTATTGTCCTGTCGGTGCACTCACGGGCAGGAGAAATTTGGTGGATAGTTCTGTTTTTTCCAATGGCTTTAATGATTCTTCCAAGCGCATGATGTCAGCATATACCAGATCCATATCTTCTGTAAGTATCTCGGTTTCGATTGAAGGGTTCTCTATTTTTTCACCGCCGTTGATTATGAGTATTTCAAGGTTTGCTATTTCACCTGAATCGTACCTCTTTCTATCCGGGGTTATTATGATTGTAGGATAGCTCTGCTTGTATGTCAAGGAGAGGCTCAGTACTGTGTTTGCGTCAAGGCGTGATATTGTGACTGTTGTGCTGGATGCGTCGCCGGTGTATGACAGGGAGCTGCCAAAGGCGTCTTCCAGTTCAAAGATGTTGTCTTTTGGTATGTTCAGGTTTAGCCTGATGTTTGAATATGGCTCTTCTGCAAAGTTTTTGAGTACAATATCGGCTTTTAGTTTTACGTGCTTGTTTAGGAGCTTTTCCAGTACCTCAACATCACGGTCTACTTCTACTACCGGAGGCGTAATTACCCTTAGCTCGTATGACCTTGATTCATGCGGACTGAGTGTGGTTTCCCAGAATATGTGTTTTTTGTCGCCGGTCCTGTCGGTGTCGACACTTTCTTCTATCCTGCTGCCGTAGTTATCGTAGTAGCTTGCGCCGGATCCTACGGTGTCTTTGAAGACTTCTGTCCTGAACAGGGATTTTACGGGCTTTGAGTTCGGGTTGTATATGTTGAATGATTTTCTCCATAGTGCTGGTTTCCCGACTATTACTGTTTTGAATTGCTGGAGATTGTCGTCTTCGTCGATTACCAGCGGGAGTGTTTTTTCCGGGACAACGTATTTTATTGAGCCGTAGCGGGTCAGGGAGATGCCGGCGTCTGCACCCGGGTCGAATGCTGCTATCTGGACCGGGAGGACGTACAGGCCAGGGGTTGATAGATTCAGTTGGTATGTGAAGGCTATGTAGCCATTAGTTATGTTCCAGCCGCTGTTGTGAGTAAGGTTCGTGATTTCCCATGCATCCATACTCATACCATCGCTTGTTGTTATTGTGCCTATTTTTGTGCGATTGTATTCCAGGGCCATTTTATCAGAGGTCATTACAACTTCGGTGTTGTTGCTCATGCCTGTCGGTATGTAGTCTATGAACTTGATGTTGTCAATACTGCCTACGACTGAGAGATTTAGTGTGACGTTTACAAGGTGCGGGGTGGCAGTACTGGAACTAATCAACTGCTTGTATGCACTCAGGGTGTTTGAGGATGCTGTTTTTGTATCGCTGTTGCTTTCAACAAGGTATGTGCCTGACTGGGTATATAAGGTCTGGTTGCCGTCAAAGTGGAACTCTTCGCCATTATCGATACCGGAATGGGCCCAGATATCGTATTCCAGCGTAATATATTCGTTCTGTGTCAGGTTCTCGGTTACTGTTCCCCCGCCGACGATGGAGGCGGATGTAAGATCTGCAATGTCCAGCACGATGCTGCCGTTTGTGGTGGTTGTGGAGTTGAACACAGTTACGTCAACATGGGTGCCGTCCTCGGTCAGCTCATATACTCCTGTGCTGTTCTCGTAATAAATCTTGTAATTAGCCTCTACGGTCATGTTTGCGTATCCGCCGCCGGCAATGTCATTGTTTGGTATGACTGAGTATATCTGGAGTTTCCCGACACGAATCTGTGAGTTGTCTGAGCCCACATGGTGTGCTGTAACATTGTAGGTGAGTAATTTGACGCCGTAGACTTCAGGTGTGAATGTGTCGGTGGTGATTTTTGTAGGGAGATTGTCTATCTCGTATAGTGTCGGGAGGGTCATTGAGAAGTTGATTTTGCCAGTGTATGTGTAATAGTCTGTGTTATTCCAGAAGACGTACCAGTCGAAGTAAGGTGCAATATATGGCTTTGCGCTTGTGGTCTCCAGCCAGTCTGGTGTCTTGTATTGCTCGTCTGCACCAAGGATGTAGTTCAAGTCGTTGTTGCTTGAAAGCAGCTGGTCGATTGCACCTGAGGATGATGTAACGTTGTAGATGCGGTATGCTGTGATGTTGTAGGTGAGGTTGTGGCCCAGTGTTGGTGATTCTACACCCATGTTTTTCATGTATGATTTTACGCGCCATGGAGTGCCTTTTACCAGGTCGATGCCCTGCCTTACAGGACCTCTTGCAAACCGCCCGGTGAATGTTATTTCTGACAGCACGTCCGTGTTGTTTAAGTATAGGGCGTTGGCACCGTAGGTGCCGTCGTTCAGATTGTTTTCTGTTCCAAGATAATTGTTTCCGCCGATTGCGGTTGCATTAAAGACTATATTCACCTGAGTGTCTGCATCCATGGTGTTCTGCCATTCTATGGCGTCATAACCATTGCCGCCTCTGTCTCTTGCCGATGCTGTGCCTCCTCCAGTCACGGTGATTGTCGAGTCAATTATGATTACGGATGAATTTGTGCCAGAGTTATTGAATGTGATGTTGTATGTTATGTTTGTACCGCGGATATTTTTGGATGATGCAGGGTTTACTATTGTGAAATTGAACTGGAGGATGTTCCTGTTGTCTATAATGTCGTCTTCTGAGTAGAGGTCGTCGCCGGCACGGGTGTTTGTGACTGTCATGGAGATGTTCAGGGAAGGAGCCCAGTTGAAATCGGGGATGTAGGTCTCCTGCTTGTTTCCTGCTGTTGTGTTCAAGTACATGTAGGTTCCTGAAGATAATGTTGAGTAAGACACAGCATAGTCATTGTATGCTGTCATTGAGCCGTTCCACTTCTCGATGCTTGTCCTGGCTGAAGCCTCCGGATCTGATAAGTTTAATCTCACGTACTGAAGGACGTCGTCTGTGTTTGGCAGATATACTTTTATGTAGCCGACGCTGTTGAATGAACCAAAGGCGCCACTTGATGCATAGTCTGAATTAACGCCATAGGCACCTGTTACGTTCTCTGTCAGCACTGCTCTTGGGCCCCAGTATGAGTATGCCGGGATGATGCTGATAAGAAAGAATATTACCGCGAATATGAATATTATTGATTTTTTCATTGGAAAACCCCCGATGACATATATATGCGCAATGTTTATTGCAGCAGATAGTACTTTCTAATTTGCGAATCCAATATTGTTATGTTAAATTATAGAAGAGGTAGTATAAAAAGGTAATTGTTCCAGTTTTTAAATGTACGTTTTTTTGTTTGAAGGATTTGTCTTATGGAATGTTAATGTTTCATGAATAATGTGGGTGCATGGTTCTTGTTTCGGGCTGAATCTCTTGAGAATTGCGGTGAGGGTTATCTTTTGCAGACATATGTAAGAAATCCTGCGTTTGGATTGAGCAACTTATAATCTCCATACTCAGTTATTTCTCTAAACCCTGTTTCTCCAAGTAAGGATTTAAATTCATCTTCCCCGAATAGGTATACGACTACCCATCCTTTTTCTCTTCTCGCGACATGTTCAAGTTTCTCAACGGCCAATTTCTCTGATATGGATGTAAACTCTGCTGAAACTTCATCTTTCCCGCAATAAACAACTTCCACTGAAGAATGATAATGTCCTTCTGAGAGATATTTTGCATAGTTTCTCACATCGATTATGAGTTTCCCATCGGGTTTTAAGAGGTTCCCGAAATTTTCCAGTGCCCTTTTCTGGTCGCGGGGATCTAATAACATGGTTAGCGAGTTTCCCAAACAAAGTACTGCATCGAAGGTTTTGTGGTATTTATCGAGATCTCTCCAGTCATAAGATTCATGTATTAGGGAGAATCCATATTTCTTTGCTTCTTTATCTGCAACTTCTCTTAAATTTATATTTATTTCGTTAGAAACAATATCGGATTCCTTCACGAGACCATATGCTATCATTCCCAAGGTTGTTGTACCCGAACCTGAGGCAACATCAATCACCGTTGGCTCAGGATATTCTGATAACAGCCCACGCAGGAAACGGGTTTCGGCTCTTTCTCTTTCCCAAATGTTCACATAGTCAGGCCAGAGATCTGCTATGACTTCAGTATCCAGATTTATGCCCATTTCCTGAAGCGTTTTCCAGTCCTTTTCTGAAACATGGGCTCTGACATATTGCTCGTAATTCATATTAATCACTGACAAGTATTAACTATCAGAATATATTAAGTGTTTTGTTGATTTTTTGGACAAAAGGAAAGATTTATATAGTTATTTTTCTTTATTGCTAGTTATGCAGGAAATGAGCAAATATTTGGAGGAAACTCCGGTGAAACTGGATCTGAAGGATAAGAAAATCCTGTTTGAGATGGATTTTAATGCGCGAATACCGTATTCCCAGCTAGCCAAGAAGGTGGGCTTGAGCAAACAGGGAGCTGAATATAAAGTGAACAATCTCATCAAAAAAGGAGTAGTTGGAGGGTTTTATCCTGTCATCAATGTCGCGAAACTGGGCTATATTTATTGCAGGCTTCTTGTGACACTCCAGAATACAGGTAAAGAGAAGCAGGAGGAGATTTTTGAGTACCTGACTAACCATAACAAGGTTTTCTGGCTGTTTAAAATGCACGGGATTTATGATGTATTGATAGTGGTGTGGGCAAAATCAGTGACTGATTTCAAGGATTTTGTTGAGGATCTTGAGAACAAGTATGGAGAGAATATCAAGAGAAAGACTGAAACCATTACAACGGATGTTGTTCATTTCCAGCACAGGTACCTGCTTGGAGTCGAGAGGACGAAGGAAATCCATATCAGGGAAACTTCCCAGAGAATCAGGATAGATGAGGTGGACAAGAAGATTCTCGACATGCTTTGCAGTGACGGGAGAATGCCGCTGGTTGAGATATCCAAGAGCATTGGCGAATCTGCAAAAGTTGCCGGGTACAGAGTCAGGAAACTTGAGGAGAAAAAACTGATAGAGGGCTACAGACCAATAATTAATCACAATAAAATCGGGTATACTTATTATAAGGTCTTTATTAACCTGAACAGGGTTTCAAAAGAGGAGATGAAAAAACTGAAATTGTATATCAAAGGGGACCCTATTGTTATCTATATTGTTGAGGGAGTGGGATTGCCCGGGGATCTGGATATAGAAGTGATGGTGAGGTCAAACCAGCAGTTGTTTGATTTTATAGAAGAGTTGAAATTCAGGTTTCCGACTTTGATTGGAGAATACCAGACAGTAATATTTATGGATACCCTGAAGGTTAAATATTTGCCTTTTGAATATATAATGGAGTGAGATGATGAGTGAAAAAGCGTTTCTGTTTGATATGGACGGGACTTTGATTGATGCGTTTGCGGCTTACGAGGCTGCGTTTGGGGAGGCGTTCAAGTCTGTTGGACGGGTGTATAGGAAGGGTATGCTTGATGCGCTTTACGGGCAGGTGGATGAGGAGATTCTCAGGATAATGCTGAAGAAGGACAGGGTTGATGATGAAGTTGAGAGGCTTGTTGAGATTAAGCGCAAGCATTACCTGAAAATTGCGCATGATGCTATTAAAATACTGCCTTGCGCTGTTGAGATTATAAAAATACTGAAGGATAAAAATGTTAAGGTTGCTATTGCTACCTCGGGGCAGAGGTCTGCGACGGAGATTGCTGTTGATAAGCTGGGTATCAAGGATGCTGTTGAGGGTGTGATTACAGGCACTGAGGTGAATATGGGGAAGCCGGATCCTGAACTGTTCCTTAGGGCAGCGGAGATGATAAATGTGCTGCCAAACCAGTGCATTGTGGTTGAGGATTCGCTCTATGGGATTGTGGCAGGAAAGAGGGCGGGGATGATGACTGCTGCTGTTGCAACGGGTAAGATTTCGGGGGAGGAGTTGAAGAAGGCTGGACCGGATGTTGTTGTAGATAATCTTTGTGAACTTATTCCTATGATTGATGGGATGACAGACTGACGCAAAAAAGGGTAATATTTATGAAAAAAGCATCATTTTTTGATATTGACGGGACGCTTATCAAGAGCCAGATTATTTTTGAATTTCCAAGGTATCTGTATAAAGCCGGGTTGTTTGATGAGAAGCATCTTCTTAAAATAATGAAAATTATTGTTAAATATGAGGTGAATTTGCATTCTTATCGCGATGCGGGGACGAGGATATTGAAGATATATGCAGAGGCGCTTTCGGGGAGGAAAAAATCTGAAATCGAGAGGAAGGCGGCTGATTTTGCGGAGGGGCATATAAAAAAGAAGTATGCTTATACTGAGGGGCTGATTGGGGTTCTGAAAAAAGATACTGTGCTTGTGGCTATCAGCGCATCGCCAATCGAGGCTGTTGAGGCGCTCAGGAAATATATTCCTTTCAGGTGTGTTTTTGGCACTGAGCTTGAGGTGAAAAACGGGGTGTATACAGGGAAAATCAGGAAGAATATGCTTGGGAAGAATTCGAAGCGAAGGGCTATGGTCGAGATATCGAAAAAGCTTAAAATTGACCTTAAAAAGTCGCTTGCTTTCGGGGATTCTGATGCTGATGTGGAGTATCTTTCGATGGTTGGTCATCCTGTTGCGCTGAACCCTAATCGCCATCTTAAGGATGCTGCTCTTCTGAATGGATGGCTGATATTTCATGAAAAGGATGATGTTCGGGGTAAAGTTAAGGAGATACTGGATGAAATTTCCTAAATATATAGTAAAAGTCATAACTATTTGGACTAATGACTTTTCCATATAGATTAATGTCAATTGGTCTTTGGATATGTTTGTCCATTTATTAATGACCTTAACTATATTTAAAATGTCTGTTGAAGTTAGTTATATGGTGAGCAATATCAGGCTGATTGTCGGAATTACGGGTGCGAGCGGGACTGTTCTTGGTGTCCGGCTCCTTGAGGAGCTGAAGAAGGCGAAAGTGGAGACTCATGTGATTGTTTCTCCCGGGGCATACGAAGTTGCGAAATATGAAATGAAGGATGTCAGGGATGTGCAGGGGCTGGTAAAATCAAAATCAGCGCAATATTATGATGAGAAGGATATCTCTTCGAAAATTGCTTCGGGGTCGTATGAAACAGACGGCATGATAATTGTCCCGTGCTCTATGAAGACATTGTCGTCTATTGCATGCGGGTATGGGAATAATCTCATCAGCCGCGCAGCTGATGTGTGCATCAGATACAAGAGAAAGCTTGTGGTTGTGCCGAGGGAAACGCCGCTTAATGCGATTCATCTTGAGAATATGGCGAAACTTTCAAGGATGGGTGTGTGGATTGTGCCTCCGAATCTTTCGTATTACCATAATCCTGAAACACTTGAGGATATGACTGATTTTATGGTCGGGAAAATGCTTGACTGCTTTGGGATTGGGCATAATCTTTACAAAAAATGGGGCCAATAATTATGGATGAATTAATACTTGTGAAACTTGGAGGGTCTGTAATAACTGATAAGAAAAAGCCGTATACGGCGCGCATGGATGTAATTGAGAGGCTTGCGCGAGAGGTGCACAGGGCCCGCGGGCAGAAGGATTTTAAGCTTATTGTGGGGCACGGAGGCGGGTCGTTCCCGCACCAGGCAGCGAGCAAATACCAGACGCAGAAAGGTGTTGTTGATGAGAGCAGCTATGAAGGAATTGCGATGGTGCAGAATGATGCTGCAAGGCTTAACAGGATTGTGGTTGATGCTTTTTTGAGGAATGGTGAGAGGGCTATTTCTGTGCAGCCTTCTTCCGGTGCTGTGACCAGGAATTCGAAGATTGTGAGATGGGATACTGAGGCTGTGAAAGTTATGCTTTCGAACAGGCTTTTGCCTGTGCCTTACGGCGATGTTGCTATGGATACTGCCAAGGGGTGCTCGATTATCTCAACTGAGGAGATTTTCTCGTATCTTGCCCCGGCACTTCGCGCAAAAAGAATCATACTTGTCGGGAAGGTTGATGGTGTTCTTGATTCTTCCGGCAAGGTAGTTCCGGTAATTTCGAGAAAGAATTTCTGTGATGTGAAGGGGTGTCTTAAAGGGTCTGACGGCGCTGATGTTACAGGCGGGATGCTGCATAAGGTTGAGATGATGCTTGAGCTTGCCGGTTCGGGGGTACGGTCTGAGGTTATTAACGGATTGGTGGCTGGGAATCTTGAGAGGGCGCTTCTTGGGAAAGATGTTTTGAAGACGGAAATAAGATGATTTATTATGGGTGTTACTGTACTTCGGCTTGGGCACAGGCATTACCGGGACCAGCGCCTGACGACGCATGTTGCGCTGACGGCGAGGGCGCTTGGCGCAGAGAAAGTCATCCTGTCGGGTGAGAAGGATGAGAAGATTATCGGTTCTGTGAAGGATATTGCCAAGCGGTGGGGAGGTGATTTCGAGGTTGAGTATGAGAAGAATTACAGGAGAATAATTACTAATTTTCACGGTGTTAAGGTTCATCTTACGATGTATGGGCTGCGCGTCCAGGATAAGATGAAGGATATCAGAGGGGAGAAGGATGTTCTTTTAGTTCTCGGGAGCGAGAAGGTGCCTGGTGATGTTTATCATATGGTTGACTACAATATTGCTGTCGGGAGCCAGCCGCATTCTGAGGTTGCTGCGCTGGCTGTGTTTTTGCATGAGTATTTTCGTGGAAAGGAGTTGGAAAAGGTGTTTGGGGGTGCGAAAATAAAGGTCAGGCCGCATGAATGCGGCAAGAGTTTTTTCACGTCCTGAGGTATCTCAATCTGATATATGAGGTATTTGTTTTAATGTTAATTAATAGTCGGATGGATCCCTAGCGTCTTTCTCGAGATAATCTGCGTTGTTATCTATTCCGTGGAAATTGGCAAATTCAGTTTGTGCAGTGGTGATTGGATTAAGCTCTTCTTCATCATGATCTACATCTGCAAGTGTATCCAATGTAAGACCATTAACTTCATCAATCCTATCATATCTTTCAGGAATCCCCGCATACTGATAAACCACAGATTTGGCAATACCTAAAAGACGGGCACTGGGTGTTGATTGGTAAACTGCAGCAACATGTGCAGTTAATTTTTCTGCAATTATTTCAGCTTCATCGGCAGTATATTTTCGTGTTTCGGAGGGTGTATTTATAGATTCACTCTGCTTTAGAACAGTTATCTTTCCTAGTTCATATGCTAAGAACTTACGAATATTCATATCTACTTTATCTCTCATTATTGTATCTATACTAGCATATACTTTACTTCCCATATCAATCACCATCTTCTTTTTTTGATTATTTTGTTTTTTCTAGTGCGCAAAGTTTAAATAATGTGTGTTACTTTGTGTGTGTAACTTCTTACTCGTGGTAAAGATTTATAAAGGTTTGCATTGCATTGTAATAAATTATAGAAGAAATAGTGATGTGAAATATATGGGTATGAAGAAAGGTACGAATATGAAGAAGGAAGACCTGGTGCATCTGCATGTGCTCCTTGCTCAATTAAAAAGATATTGTGTGGATAATGAAGCCAAGGGTTTTGAGAAATATGATGCGCTGGGCATTACACCATTCCAAATACATCGAAGTAAAGAGGACCATTATGATGCTATTCTTGTTTTAGCTACGGATCTGACAAATAATATGCCTAAGGCACTAGAGCATTATAAGAAGAAACGCGGAGATACAACATTGAACTTAGAGATTGGAGAATATCTGGATATTTAACTATTTTCTGGTCAATAGGACTACTCTGCTTGGTGCTGATTCGTCTTTGTATTTGTAGTCCAGGTGCTCGTTTAGTTTTTTTGAGATATTCCGGATTTCTTCGTGGGTCGGCATTGCGCCTATTGTCAGCCTGTGTCTTGAGAATCCTATCCACATGTATGCTTTTACTTCTACGAAGTCGGTTTCTGTTCTTTTGATTAGTTCTGCGTACTCTTTCAGGTGATTGTCGTTCCAGCCTTTGACTATTGTCAGGCGAACTGCTTTTTTGCATGAGAAAGAGGGCATGGTGTCAATGGTCTTGTTGAACCTTTCCCAGTAGCCGGGGATCTGGGGGGCGTCAATCTTTTTGTAAATGTCTTTTGTCGGCGCATCCAGCGAGAGATAAAGCTGGCTTGGCTCGTCCATTTTTGAGAGCGCTTCTGGTTTTTGCCCGTTGGTTACGAGGAATACGCTCATGGCTCTCTTTTTGAATTCTGTTATCAACTCTGATATTTTCGGGTAAAGTGTGGGCTCGCCTGTCAGGGATATTGCTACGTTTTTCGGGTCCTGGGCTTCTTTCCATTTTTTCAGGTTGGTGCCTGAGAATCCCTTGAAGCCGGAGATTAGCTTTCTCTGGGCGAGGATGCATTTGTCAGCAATCTCTTCTGGGTCGTCTATCGGTATATTATCCATTGTGTTGGCTGTTGTTTTTTCGATTGCTCTCCAGCAGTAGACGCACCTGTTGGTGCAGAAATAAGCTGCGGGGGTCATCTGCATGCAGCGGTGGGACTGGATGTTGTGGATTTTCCCGTAGAATTTCTGCTTGTAGCAGGTGCCCTGATCGCGCAATGATTTTTTGGTCCATTCGCATATCTTGCATGCTGAATGGGAGCCTACGAGACCGTAGTGCTGCTTTTCGAGGAGGAGGCGGTGTTCTTTGTCAACCATGGGTGTTTTTTATTTTACAGGTTTAAAAATTGATTTGAGAAATCATAACCTGATGGTGTAAATTCAAGATGGAGATGCGGGTTTATACATTAGAGATATTGCCTTATTTGATGGGAATCCAGGATTTACAGCCCTTTCTCCATCTTTGTTGTAAATTATCTCTAGACCTAAATGGTCATGCCCAAGTACAGATTCAATTTGCTTGATTATTTCTGCCTCATTCATATATACACTATCGAATGCTCCAAACTGCGAGCATGCTCCTTTACAGGGACTATGTGACATAATACTCACCTCATAATTGATAGCATTATTTACAACCCATAACTTAATAAATGTTTGTATTTACTGAAATGTAGCAAGAGCTAATCTAACCTACTAAAAAGTCCATGTCATGAAATATTGGTGAGACCACGGACTAAAGTCCGTGGCTTGATTGGTGAAATTTCAAGCCTTTGGATGTTTCGCTCCGTAGTAAACTACGGAGTTTCAACGATTCAAAGTGGAAAAAGACCTGAAATCTACTTTACGTCGTATTCGAGAAAGTCGCTGGCTAATGTGGCGTTTTTGAATATTTTTCGCGCCTCGTCCTCGAGCTTTTTTGCGCTCATGCCTGATTCCTGGTAGCGCCTTGAGATGTGGGTCAGGAACAGTTTTTTTACAGATGATTTCTTTGCGATTTGTGCTGCCTGCGTTGATGTGCTGTGCATGAAGCTGCCTGCTTTTTCGACAAAGTCGCCTGAGAAGGTGGAGTCGATTATGAGTACGTCTGCGCTTTTTGAGAATTTGATTATGTTTTCTGTGTATCTTGTGTCGCCTGTGTATACTATTTTTCTTCCTGTTTTTTTTTCGATTATGTCTTGGGGGCGGATTGTCTTTCCCCTGTAATTTACAGGAAGGCCCTGCTTCAGTTTTCCTATAAGGGGGCCGGTGGATAAGCCGTATTTTGCTGCTTTTTTCATGTTTGCGGTCTCTTTGTCCTTTTCCCTGAATACGTAACCGAGCGCGGGTATGTTGTGCTCAACGCGGAAGGGGATTATGTCGTATTCGCCGCAGTCTATCTTGTCTCCTTCTTTTAGCTCTTTTGTGATTACTTCAAATGCCCTGAAGTAATATCCGACTGTCAGGAGCTGCTCTACAAATTTTTTGCTTTGTTCTGGGCCGTAAACGTAGAGGGGGTCTTTCCTGCCCTCAAGGCACATTGTCTGGATGAGGCCGAGGAGACCTGCGAAATGGTCTGCATGCCAGTGCGAGATGAATATCCTGTCGATTTTCATGAACTTCAGCCTGAAGTTCATCAGCTGCCTTTGGGTGCCTTCGCCGCAGTCGAAAAGTAGGCGCTCTTTATTGTACATGAGAAATATTGAGGGCAGGTTCCTGTCTCTTGTCGGGACGCCGGAGGAAGTCCCGAGGAATACAAGTTTTATCATGGTAAATTATTGAGTGATTAACTTAAAATATTAAACTCAATTTTGAGAATAATATAACATATTTATAAATTGCGGAAAATAAAATAGAAATTGAGTTATATGATATACAAAGT
Source organism: Candidatus Nanohalarchaeota archaeon (assembly GCA_030594795.1). Taxonomy (GTDB): domain Archaea; phylum EX4484-52; class EX4484-52; order EX4484-52; family B79-G9; genus B79-G9. The sequence continues at coordinate 12,305 of JAUVEK010000016.1, forward strand.
TGTTGTCTCCACTGTGATTGCAATCGCGGCAGTTGCCCTTCTATTTACTATAATGCAGACGTATTTCTCAGGCACAATGACGTCTGTCTCATGCAAACTGCACAAAAACGTGATCCGGCACATCCCTCTTTCCGGTTTTGCCAACCAGCCGCTCCCTGATAAATGCGTGTCTGACCCGCATGAGGAGCGCCAGAGAATATCAGACATGACAAACAGGGTACTTGCGCATTTTATTGTCAGATGCTGGGAAAAGGCAGAGGAAGGCATGTATGGCAAAAAACTGGAATGCTTTGAACTTTATGCTGTGAATGTGGGTGGGATTATAAATGAGAGTACTGTGACCGCTGTAATCGAATCTGAGGATAAGTGTTCATTTATTCCAAACTACTGGCTGGATATTGAGAATGTGTCTTATCCTGGTTCGTGCGGAAGTGATATCACTGAGAATAAGATTATGTGGAAAATGGAAGATCCAATAGTGGATGGGACAACTTTGATATTGAAATACAATCCCCTGGCACACTGGGTTGAGGTGATCTGATGAAGGGATTAGCACTTGAGATGATTGCAAAGCTGATGATCGGCGTGGTTCTTGCAGCTGTCGGTATCGGGCTTGTGACGCAGTTTCTTGGGATAAACCTGGATATTCCCGGGAGAATGGAATCTGCTGTCAATCATGTGCTAAGGGGGTCTTATGTTGATAGCGGCACCAAACTCCAAGTTATCAATTCCTCATATACTTCAGAGCGGATAGCGAAATACATCAAAACATGCTGGGATACTACCCGCGATACTAAGCAGGACAGGCCCTGTTTTGCACTCCAGGGGGACTTTTCAGATGTTGATGGAGCAGATGTTTTGGCAATTTTGACTGATATTGACCCGAAGGTGCCTTCGAAGACGAATATTACGGCGTCATTCAGCACTACTGATATGGTTCTTATCTATTATGACTTCAGTGATGATGTCATTGATGTGAAAGGTTAGTATTGTCTCTAATCGGCATGATCTATGGCTTCTTCAGCAATATTGTATGAATGAGATGCAATACTGAATATATTTGAAATAATTATGTTTACAGGTATCAGAATTTCTTTTTCAAGATTATCAAGATTAATGCTATTTTTCTTTTTGACAAACTCGTCTTTCCTGTCAACGAGGAGGTTTGCTGCGTGAAAATCTTTTTTGAAGTAACACTTCATTGCATTCTCATAATAGTCGAGGGTCATTTCGTAGAACTCATAAATCTCATTAGAAACATTTTCAGGAATAGATTTTATCCGTATCTTCTCCTGGGCAATTACAACAATATGGTCTGTCAGCCCTTCAATCTGTTCAATAAGGCATTTATATGACATGCATTCCATTGTGCTGATGTTCAGCTGCTTTAATATCAGTGAGTTTCTTATGGCAAGCCCTGTTTCTCTTTTGACAAGAAATGTTATCCTGTCGATTTCCTCTTCCCAGTTCATTATGCTTTCAAGGGCTTTGCAGCTTTCTGGTTCAATCTTCATTGCATCTGTCAGCATAAATTTTGATATTATGAAGGCGCGCCTTATGGATTTCATGAATGAGAGGTAGTCGTTCGAGAAGAAGTCCTGCAATATTATTGTGTTTGCTGTTTCGTCACTGATTTCAAAACCGATTGCCCTTTTTATGTGCTGGAGTATGGCTTCGCGTTTTTCTGAGTCGAATCCTATTTTGGATACCAGCTTGATGCGGTTTGAGCCGTCCAGATAGGTTGCAAGAAGCATTCTTTTGAGTGCAGAGTCACTTAAGTTGTCTATGTCTATGTTACGTTCATTGATAACCTTTTCAGATGAATATATATTTACGAGCAGGGAGCCGTTTTTGTCTTCAAAGACTGTTAATTTGTCTCCTGCAGAGATGTTGTTTTTGGATATCCATGATTTCGGGAGGGAGACTATATATGTTGAGACTCCTGTTTTCTGGACTTTTCTTATATCTGTACTAATCATATCACCTATTTGTCTGTCTATATACATATATTTGTCATATATATTATATATAGATGTATATATAAATCTATATAGTATATGCGTCGTTTATTAATACAGGCAAACCGCATATAAGTAGTATGAAGTTTCATTTTATTTCTTCTGTAGTGATGACATTTATAGTCGGGTTTATGGCACTGAATGACAACCTGAGCATGAGAGTAATGCTTATCCTGCCTGTAATCCTGTTTTACCAGCTTACGTTCATAATGTTCCAGGTGGAATGTGATGTTGTGTACAAAGCCTCATGGTCTGCAAAAGAGAAAAAGTTAAAAAAATGCGTTGCAGAGGAGACTGCTGAGAAGATAGTTAGACATTATACGCATCAAAAGCCTGTTTTGTAGGCGATTGCGCAGGCGCCTTCGGCGGATACCATGCATGCGCCTATGGGGTTGTTTGGGTTGCATGATTTTTTGAAGAGTCTGCATTCAGCTGGGTCTTCTATGGCATCTGCATGCGTTCGAAAATATATAAGCAGCAAAAGCTCAATTACTGAACTATATGATATACAAAGTAGTTGCATCTACCATAATTGCAATCGCAGCGGTTGCACTTCTGTTTGGTATAATGCAAATTATTTTTTTAGATACTACCACACCCATTACATGCAAACTGCACAAAAATGTGATACGACACATACATCTTCCTGATTTTGCTAAACCTCCAATGCCGGAAAAGTGCTCTACAGACCCGAATGAGGAGCGCATAACTGTAGAAAATATGACAAACCAGGTACTTGCGAGTTTCATTGTCCGATGCTGGGAAAAGGCAAAAGAGGGAATGTATGGCAAAAAACTGGAATGCTTTGAACTTCATGCTGAGAAGGTAAGCGGGACTATAGATGAGGGTGAAGTGACGGCTGTAATTGAATCAGACAATAAGTGTTCATTTATCCCAAACAACTGGCTGGATATTGAGAATGTGTCTTATCCTAGTTCGTGTGGAAGCGAGAACAAGATAATGTGGAAGATTAATGACACTATTGTGGATGGAAATACCATTATATTGAAATATAATCCATTAGCACATTGGGTTGAAGTGATATGAAAAGTTTAGCCTGTCTTGTAGGCGATGGCGCAGGCGCCTTCGGCTGAAACCATGCATGCGCCCATAGGATTGTCTGGTCTGCATGATTTTTTGAAGAGTCTGCATTCAGCTGGCTCTGCCAGGCCGAGGAGGATGTCAGGGCATCTGCATGCGCTGTTTGTTTTGGGTTCTTTTACGTGTTTTAATGTGTCTTTGAATTTTTCTTTGGCGTCGCATTGAGCGAATTTGGCGCGTATTTTAAGGCCGGATGATGCAACTGTTCCGAGGCCTCTCCATTCTGTGTCTTCTGGCTCGAAGACCTCGGCTATTACTGATTTTGCTCTCGTGTTTCCTTCGGGGCGGACTACTCTTGAGTATTCTGTTTCTACTTTTTTTTCGCGTTTTTTTATTTGCAGGAGGAGCATCTGGATTGATGCCAGGACATCGACTGCCTCGAAGCCGGAGATTACCTGGGGCGCATTGATGTCTTTGTAGGCGTCGGAGCCGATTATTGCTGAGACGTGGCCGGGGCTGATAAAGCCGTCTATTTTTGTGTTTTTTGATGATACGAGGATTTTCAGGGCGTTTGGCATTGTCTTGTGGGCTGAGTAGACGCAGAGGCCTTTTTTTATGGCGACTGCGCTCATGGGAGCAGTTGTTTCAAAGCCGATGCCGAAGAAGACGAAGTTCTTATTGCTGCCGGCCAGCTTCAGGGCGTCTGTTGTTGAGTAGACTATCAATATGTCTGAGCCTTGTTGTCGCGCGCCTTCAAGGCTCATCTTTGTGCCCGGCACTTTTAGCATGTCGCCGTAGGTTGCTATGCTTACTCCGCTTAAGGCCAGTTCTACTACAGAGTCTATGTCTTTTTGGGATGTGACGCATACGGGGCAGCCGGGGCCGCTAATTAATTTTATGTTTTTCGGGAGGATTGATTTTATGGCGTATTTTGCGATTGTCTGGGTGTGGGTCCCGCAGACTTCCATCAGGGTTATGTCTTTTGGGATGGCTGATGCTGTTTTTTGTATTTTGCCTATGAGATCTTTTGCCAGTTCTTTTCCTGCGAACATATGTATCAGCTGCTTTTTAGTTCATTGAGCATGTCAATGTTTTTTTTGATGTCTTTTTCATCTACAATCTCTATTGCAAAGCCTGCGTGGACCAGCACGTAGTCGCCGGGGTTTGCTTTGACAAGCTCTATGTTGATGTCTTTTTTGACGTTTCCAAAATCGACTTGCGCAAATTTCCGATTGTCTTTTAGCTCGATGACTTTGCCCTGTATAGAAAGACACATGGGTTATTAGTTGATTTGCAAGCTTAAAAATTGTGGGGGG
>JAUVEK010000010.1 GCA_030594795.1 Candidatus Nanohalarchaeota archaeon
GTTCAATCTTATTGTTGCGCCTATTGATGATATCATCATCAGCATAGATAACAAGAGACTGAAGCTTGAGTATAATGGCAAAGACATAACGAAGGTTGATTATGTTCTTCCGAAGATTGATTCGAAGCGGGCAGTGTATGGGTTTGAGATAATAAATGCTTTTGATGCGTTTTCTGTGCCTAAGCCGTATCATGCTGCGACGATTCTTGTTGCGCATGACAAGTTCCTGACGTCTATTGTGCTTGCGCAGAGCAATATACCTGTGCCAAAAACATATATTGTCAAGACTGAAAAGGCTGCCCAAAGCATACTGCCGCACATGAAGTATCCTGTCATGGCCAAACTAAAGGGGGGGTCAGGGGGTCAGGGCATAATGTATGTGGAGAACGAGGAGTCTATGACGTCTATTATTTCCTCAATGGAGGTCCTGAAGCAGGAAATACTTATCCAGGAGTTTATTGAAAATCCTGGCGAGGATCTTAGGGTCCTTGTGGCTGGCGGCAATGTTATTGGCTCGATGAAGCGTGTGGCGAAAGAAGGTGAGAAGCGGGCTAATATAAAGGCTGGTGGCACTCCTGCCAAGTATACTGCAACTGATGAAATCAAGGAGCTTGCGATAAAGACTGCAAGGGCAGTCGGTGCAGACATTTGCGCTGTGGATTTTATAGAAAGCAAAAGAGGTCCTGTAGTCATAGAAGTGAATATCAACCCGGGAATAGTCGGCCTGATGGATGCGACAAATTTAAATATTGCAAAAAGGATTGCTGATTATATTTTTGATGTGACTACTAAAAAAGATGAACATCAAATATAATAAGTTGTAAGAGTAAAATAATATTGGCTAAAACAAGGTAATTTTATGAAGGTAAAAGATATTATGACAAGGAAGGTCGTAGAAATAACCAAAGGATGCCTGATAACTGAAGCTGCTGAACTTATGAGGAAAAAAGATATTAGCTGCCTTGTGATAACCTGCGGGACTTCTATTGAGGGAATAGTTACTGAGCGTGATGTGCTGCGCAAGATTATTGCGGAACAGAAGATGTTTGGTCAGATACCGATTAGTGAAATTATGACTGCGCCTGTAGTGACTATAGAGGAAGAAACAGAGATATATGATGCTGTTGATTTAATGGCAAGGAAGCATATAAGGCGGTTGGTAGTCACAAATGGCGGCAAGATGACGGGGATTGTCACAGAATCTGATTTTGTGAGAGTGTTAAGGAAACTTAAGGGACCCTGAACTTATCTGGCAAGGCTTTTTTCTTTCTCTGCTATTTTTATTTTTGTCTTTATTACAGTATCAGGGTTAAGTGATATTGAATCTATGCCCTGCTCTACCAGGAATTGTGCAAAGTCAGGGAAGTCTGAGGGAGCCTGTCCGCAGATGCCTATTTTCCTGTTGTTCTTTTTTGCGCCTTTGATTACCTGGGATATTAGTGTTTTGACTGCAGCGTTGCGCTCATCGTAGATGCTTGATACCAATTCTGAGTCGCGGTCAAGCCCGAGTGTCAACTGCGTGAGGTCGTTTGAGCCGATTGAGAACCCGTCGAATATTTCAGAGAATTCGTCTACGAGTATTACGTTTGATGGTATCTCGCACATCACGTAAACTTCAAGCCCTCCTTTGCCGCGCTTTAACCCGTATTTTTCCATTTCTCTAAGCACTTTTTTTCCTTCCTCGACTGTACGGCAGAACGGGACCATTACTTTTACGTTTGTGAGTCCCATATCGTCTCTTACGCGCCTGAATGCAATGCATTCAAACCCGAATGCGTCGCGGTATTTTGGTGAGTAGTATCTTGATGCGCCTCTCCATCCTATCATCGGGTTAGCTTCTTTTGGCTCATATAGTGTGCCGCCAACCAGGTTTGCGTATTCATTTGATTTGAAGTCAGAGAGGCGGAATATCACGTCTTTTGGGTAGAATGCGGCGCCGATAGTGGCTATGCCGTATGCGAGTTTCTGTATGAAAAACTCTTTCTTGTCGTCATATCCTTCTGTTATTTTGTCTATTTTCTCTATCAGGGCAGCATGCTTGGGGTCTTTTTTCAGTTCATTGTAATGCAGGAGCGCCAATGGGTGAATCTTTATGTACGAGTTGATTATGAATTCTTCCCTTGCAAGGCCTACACCTTCGTTCGGGATGAATGAGAGCTCAAATGCCTGCGAAGGGTTTCCCACGTTCATCATTATCTTTGTTTTCGTTGTCGGGACTGTCTCAAGGTTGACTTCTTCTATGTCGAATTTCAGTTTGCCGTCATAGACGTAGCCTATTTCACCTGAGGCGCATGACACTGTTATGTTTTGATTGTTTTTTATTGCTTTTGTCCCGTTTATTGTACCGACAACACAGGGAATTCCAAGCTCCCGGCTGATGATTGCAGCATGACAGGTTCTTCCGCCCCTGTTTGTCACGATAGCGGATGCGATCTTCATTACCGGTTCCCAGTCAGGGTCTGTCATGTCTGTCACCAGAACCTGACCTTTTTTGAATTTGCTGATGTCATGGACATCATAGATAATGTTGGCTTCACCGGCACCAATAAGTTCGCCGACACTATCTCCTTCTATAACTACGTTGCCTTTCTCTTTTAATACATATTTTTTGATGATATTTTTATCTTCCTGCGAGTGGACGGTTTCCGGCCTTGCCTGGACAATAAATATATCACCGGTTTTCCCGTCTTTTGCCCATTCCATGTCCATTGGCTTCAGGTGCCCTGCTTTTTCAGAGTAATGGTCTTCGATATCTACTGCGTATTTTGCAAGTGTAACTATGTCATCGTCTGTCAGGCAGAACCTGCCCCTGTCATGTTTTGAGACAACTACGTTCTTTACAGGTTTGCTCCCGTCTTCTGAGTAGATCATCTTGATTTTTTTGTCGCCTATTGATTTGCTTATTATCGGTTTTTTCCCTAGCTTCAACGTCGGCTTGAACACGTAATATTCGTCCGGGTTTACTGCACCCTGCACTATATTTTCGCCAAGGCCATATGAGGCGGTTATGAAGACTGCATCCTTGAATCCTGATTCTGTGTCAATGGAAAACATTACACCTGAAGATGCAAGGTCCGAGCGCACCATCTTCTGGACACCGATTGAGAGAGCTATTGAGAAATGGTTGAAGTTTTTGTCCTGCCGGTATGATATTGCCCTGTTTGTGAATAGTGATGCAAAGCATTTTTTGCATGCTTCGATAAGCATCCCCGGACCTACTATATTTAGGTATGTTTCCTGCTGGCCTGCAAAGGATGCGTCCGGCAGGTCTTCTGCTGTTGCTGATGATCTTACAGCCACATCGCAGTGCTCACCGTATTGTTTGCAAAGGTGTGAATAGGTATCTGTTATCGCGTCTTTAAGTTCTTTCGGAAATTCTGCGTTTAGTATTACTGTGCGCACTTTTTGGCCCCTTTCTGCGAGATTGTTCATGTCAGCAGTGTCAAGGTCTGATAAGATGTCGCGGATTTTTTGCTCTATTCCAGATTTTTCAAGCAGGTAGCGGTATGCATAAGCAGTGATGGCGAAGCCGTTTGGGACCTTTATGCCGCGGAGTGAAAGGTTCCTGTACATTTCGCCAAGGGAGGCATTTTTGCCTCCTACAAGCCCTACATCATCTATTCCTAATTGGTCAAACCAGAGAATAAATGTTTTGTCTTTTTCCATTATTTCAAACCCCTTGCCCTGTATCTTCTCCTGATTCTTTTGTTTAGAAGAATTTATTACTCTCTTAGACTTCTAGTTATTTGGACTTCCAACATATATATAAGTTTCTGCGGGATCCGTTAGATTTATATATCAGTTGTCACAAAAATAGTACATATGTTAGAAAAAAAGGACAATGAGACAATGCTCGAACTCTTCTTCAAAAAACCGCATTACACCTTTCACCTAAGGGAACTGTGCAGGATACTGAACTGGAGCCCGACAAAGGTGCGCTCATACATTGAGATACTAAAAAAGAAAAAACTAATCAAAGAGACACGCGAAAAACATATGGCGCTCTTTCACTCAGACAGGGACTCAGAGGAGTTCAGGAAACATAAAATAATCTACAATATATCAAAGGCATTTAAGATTGCGGAAACAATAGAAGATAACATAGAAGACTTTGATGCAATAATATTTTTCGGATCAGCAAGAAAAGGTGAAGACACAGAAAAAAGCGACTTTGACCTATGCATATTCGGTGCAAAAGAAAAAGAAATAAACCTCAAAAAAATCGAAAAAGACATAAACAGGAACATATCCATCCTATTCATAGAATCACCGCAAAAATTAAAAAAGGAAAACAAAGAGCTTCTAAACAACCTGCTGAACGGCATTGTAGTTAAAGGATATTTCAGGGTTTTCGAATGAATTGGGAAGAATACGTGGAACTCAACAAGGTTGAAAAGAGAACACCGGATTCGGAACTTGCAAGATCACTTCTAAAAATCGCAGGAAAAAGATTCGAGTATTTTTACACAAAAGACATTTCCGTATTCTCACTCGAAGGTGTTTATGAAGCAGTTCTTGAACTATGCCATGCACTCATGACTTATGAAGGGCTAAAGACACTTTCGCACGAATGCGCAATAGAATACTTAAGAAATCGCTATCTTGACGACTACGAGACAGAATTCCTCCAGAAATTGAGAAAAAAGAGACATGGCATAAAATATTATGGAAATGCGCTAAGCGAAGACACCATCGTATCCTACATCGAGAAAACAAAAACACTCTTTCAAAAGCTAAAAGAAATCACAGAAAAAAAACTAGACAATAAACTATAAAAAGTCCAGAAAACACAAAAATAGTATGTCTTCAGTCTGCTTCTATTTTCAGGTACATCAGCCCCGGCGCCTAAAAGTCGGCCACAACATAAACACAAGAGACTGCAAAACACCAGAAGAACTTGAGCGCGCAATCTTTGATGACAAAAAAAACAGGGAAGTACTTAAAAAAGTGTCTGAGAAGTGCTACTATCCTGCAAACCAGACAATGCTTGAGCAGATTGACCTCTACAAGGGCCAGAAAAAAAAATTCAAAATATCCTACTCGCTTCCCGGCCTTTTCATAGAGTCAATGGAGCGCTTTGACAAAAATGTGCTTGAGACTTTCGTCCAGCTTGCACGAACAGGGTGTGTGGAATTTCTCAATGAAACATACTATCACTCGCTTTCTGCTTTCTGGGGCAGGAATACAGAGAGGAGTGAATTCACAGAACAGGCAAAACTAAACCATGAGAAAATAAAAGAGATATTAGGTGTTGAGCCAAAGGTATTCAGGAACACTGAGCTTCTCTATAATGACCGCATAGCAGAAACCGTAGAAAAAATGGGATACATCGGCATGCTTGCAGAAGGGATTGAGTGGATACTCGATGGCTGGAGGTCACCTGAACACATATATCGGCCGCCTAACTCGAATCTCGCGATACTTTTGAGGCACTACTCCCTGAGCGATGACATGTCATACAGGTTTTCTGCAAGGTGGTTTGAACACTGGCCTGTGACTGCTGAAAAATATTCTTCATGGGTAGCCGCATGCCAGGGAGAGACTATCAACCTTTTCATGGATTATGAGACATTTGGGGAGCACCAGTGGCAGGATACCGGCATATTCCATTTTCTCAGGCAGCTGCCCTATGAGATACTTAAATGGGATCATGTGGAGTTCCTGACCCCGTCAGAGACTATCCGGAAATACCCGGTAAGAGGCACGATATCAGTAAATGAGTTCAGCACAATATCCTGGGCGGATATGGAGCGCGATACGTCCGCATGGCTTGGCAATAACATGCAGCGCCTTGTTTTCAGCGAGCTTGAAAGAGTCGGGCGCGTGGTAAGACAAACAAAGGATCCTCATCTTCTGGATATATGGCGCTCTCTCCAGACATCTGACCATCTCTACTACTGCTGCACGAAATACTGGGCAGACGGCGATGTACATAAATACTTCAGCCCTTATGACACTCCCCAGCAGTCGTTTGAAGGGCTTATAAAGGCGCTTGCGCAGCTTGAAGTGATAGCAAGAAATATGCTGTCAGAGAGCAGCCAAAGTGCGCAAGAGGAAAAAATAACTGAAAAAGAAAAGCATACAAAAAGATACGGGGAAGCTCCCAGAGTGTAGATGAGTTTATTCAATAATGATCCTGTTTCTTGTGCCCAGCTTGTCTCCTGCGCGCCTAAGAGCCTCTTTTGCTGCGTCAATACCTTCTGCATTAATCTTCAGGCTCAGAATTGGCTGGTCTTTTTTCACACGCGCTGCAGTGCTTGACGGCTTCCCGAAAGGATGACTCATGCCCTGGTAGAAACGGTCAGCCTGCGCAATAGCAGCCTGCGCATGCTCTCTTAAAACATTATGGGGGAAAACACGGACTTTCATACAGTATCCTTTATCTTCCACTTTCTTTTTAATATATGCATTTGCAGCAACACGGCATGCCTCAAGAGCATTATGCCTTATCTGCGCATCCTTGTCAAGAACAAGATACATGGTATGCTCAAACTCTCCTTTGGTGTTGCCCATATCAAAATTATTCAGCTTGCTGCCAGGCACACCCTTGATATATGACTTGCGATGCACCCTGATAGCCCTTCGGGTATAAGGTCTCTTGAAATCCTTGTAAATTCTTGCAGGTCTTAATCCCATGATAATCACTATCCGTTATAAAGAATACCAGATTATTTCAACCTCAACCTTTAAAAAGTTATTTGTTGGCGAAAATCATGCTGATGCGAAATCCGTGTGTTTATCTCGGTATGATAAACATGGCCTGCACTAGTACTTATTTTTACCAGCCGTATTTTGGGGATAGTGCTGCAAAACTGCTCGAGGAATAAATATATATATCATACCAGACAAAAATATCACTATGGAAGGAAAAAGTATAATGGGTATCGCGCTTGTAGTCATCATGGGCATTGTCATGTTCGGTATTGTATCAATAATGAATACAACACTCGACAACCTCGATGACCGGTGCAAAGAATGTGGTAGTGACTGCAAAATAAAAGCATGCGCCGACGATAGTTCGTCAACAGGCAGGATGTTCTCATACGGGTTAATAGGCATCTACCTTATAGCCTCAGCAGGCATACTGTTCTTTTCTTTCAAAAAAGAAGAAGAGACACCGATCACAGCAGAACCGGATACCTTGTCAGAATCTGATGAATATGCGTACGGCTAGGCAAAACAGATAAAACTATATAAAGTTATCATTGTAATCAATATAACGGCGTCAGAGAGAGTTGCACTTAAATAGATGGTAGCTTCATTCTTGTAAACTGCAAAAAAAACAAGCACAGGTGATATATTGACAACAGTATATGATGTAGACCCCAACAAACTAATAGAAGAGACAGCAAAAGAGCTAAAAAAAGACGAAAACATCAGCCCCCCTGAATGGTCGCATTTCACAAAAACAGGCGCACATAAAGAAAGAGTACCAACTGACACAGACTGGTGGTACACAAGAGCCGCTGCGATACTCAGAAGAATATACACAGAAAAGCAGGGTGTATCAGCGCTCAGGCGCGCCTACGGCGGCCGGAAAAACAAAGGCTACAAACCCGAGAAATTCACGAGAGGAAGCGGCAGCATAGCAAGAAAAGCCCTCCAGCAGCTTGAAAAATCATCTCTTGTTAAAAAAGAAAAAAACGGGCGCGCAATAACACCGAAAGGCAGAAAGCTTCTTGACAACATTGCATCAAAAATCTCAAAAGAGTAAATCCGGGTGCATCCTGATGGACACAGCCGAAGAAATCAAAAAAAGGAAAATGGAGAATTACCTTGCGCAATCACAGGGCGCGCAGTTCCAGCAGCAGATGGCAGCAGAACAGCAGGCAGCTGAACTCCAGACGCAGATAAAGCAGGTCATAAGCACCATCCTCTCAAAAGAAGCGCAGGAGCGCATCGCAAACATACGGACAATAAAGCCCGAATTCGCGCTCCAGGTGGAGATATACCTGCTCCAGATGTTCCAGGCAGGCAGGCTAAAGCCTGTTTTAACAGACGAGCAGCTGAAAGGCATCCTTGACCAGCTTGTCAAAAAAAGAGAAACCACGATTATCAGAAAATAATCACTTCACTGATTCTGTTCATAACCACAACTATAAAAACTGCAAAATACAATTAATCTTATGAATTTTGATGCGCTCATGAAAAAAGCCGTGAACATTCTTAAGTCAGCCGGGCATTTAATACTTCTTCTGCGTCCGCTTTCTTCGAAAGAGAATGCTGAATTGAGAGAAATTTCAAAATATCTTGATGATGAGGATGCTTGCAAGGTTGACAGATTAATGAAGCAGTTTCGGGTTTGCGCTCTAGGAAAGAAAATAACATATTCAAAAGCTATAACTGAGTTGAGAGAATATGTTGGAATCGAGGCTAAGGATGAAAGTGTAGCGGATGAAGTTAAAGAGCTGAATGAGTCTATAGAAGAATCTGTTGATGGCGCAATCATCAACGGGTTCAAAGAAAACTCATGGCAGCGAATCCAAAAGATGTTTGCCCCGAACATTGTCGGGTTTGAGAATGTAAAAAAAGGAGTTATTCTGCAGATGTTTTCGAAAGAGATGTTCCATATACTGCTTTTAGGGGACCCGGGCACAGGGAAAACAGATATATTAAGGGCTGCAGAGGATATTGCTCCTATCTCTGCTTTCGGGCTTGGTTCAGGTACTTCTAATACAGGCCTTACAGTTACGGTCAGCGGCCGCGAGATTTCAAAGGGGATACTTTCGCTTGCTGACGGCGGTGTTGCCTTCATAGATGAGCTGAACCTCATGAAAAAAGAAGACCGTGCAGGGCTTTATAATGCAATGGAAAAAGGATTCATAACCTATGACAAGGGGGGCCATCATTACAGGTTTGATGCAAGCTGCTCGGTTCTTGCATGCGCAAACCCCAATAAAGGCAAATTCACAGGTAAAAGAAAAAAAGAGATTGAAAAGCAGATACCTTTTGATTCAGCACTTCTCTCGCGCTTCCACCTTCTCTATATTATCAGGGAAGCCGGCATCGGGCAGTTCATGGAGATAACTGACATGATCTTCAGTGAAAAAAAAGAATCTGCAAGCCGCGATGATTTGCGTTTTCTGAAAAAGTATATAGAGCAGTCAAAATCAATTGAGGTAGTATTTAGCGGAGATTACAATGACATGATAAAAAAGTTTGTTGCGGAGATCAAGGAAAAAGAGGGATACATGCTAATCGACATCACGCCGCGTTTCATCATTGGCCTCAGGCGCTTAATCGAAGCCAGTGCACGGCTTGAGATGAGAAGCAGAGTTGAGAAAGAAGATGTATGGCGCGCAATGGAAGTATTTACGCTTTCTGTGGGAGATATTACATTCTAATCCTTACATATCTTCTTATACTGATAAAGCTTCCCGTTTTCACAGACAGCATATTCAGTGCCGTTTTCGTCTATAAAAACAGAGGCATAACCGCACGATTCCAGGCTGGTCTTTAAGAAGCGCATGTTTGTGTTTTTGTTGTTGCTTTTGGCATATGCCTCTATTAATTTTTCAGCCATGGATTTTGAGTTTATGCCCCTGTCCAGGTCATAAAGTATTTCATTGCCTAATTTCAGAACGCACTGGCTTTCTGTGCTCTTTTGTATCATGAAATGCAGGCTGAATATGACTGAAAAAAAAAGAAGAGCACCAGTAAATGTTACAATCAGACATAACTTAAATAAGTATTTATCATTAGATACAACCATATTGACCATCAATCTTTATTTTAATGTCGCATACGACTTAAAAGCTTAAGACTTCACCAACAAACTATAGTCTTATGATTTTTTCAGGTTCACACTTATTTATATATAGATTGCATGTATATATTATTTTGTAAAAATTCAGGACATGGAGGGATATTTAATGCCAGAAAAAAAGCCGTTGATTGTGATAAACTTTAAGACCTATGCCCAGGCGACAGGGCGTGCAGCTGAAACTCTTGCAAAAATTGCTGATATGGTCTCGAAAATGGAGAAAGTGCCGATAATTGTTGCAGTACAGCCGACTGATATCTACCGCATAGCAAAATCAACATCTGTTCCGGTATTTGCCCAGCATATTGACCCGGTTGCTTATGGCTCCAATACTGGCTGGATACTGCCAGAAGCTGCTGTTGATGCAGGTGCTGTGGGCACCCTCATAAACCATTCTGAGAAGAAACTTGAACTTGATGTGATTGAGAAGACTATCAAAAAAGCAAAGGAGCTGAAACTGCAGACAATATGCTGCGCTGCTGATTCTGAGCAGGCAAAGTCCGTTGCCCAGTTCAACCCTGATTATGTGGCAGTTGAGCCCCCTGAATTGATTGGAGGGAATATATCAATATCTACTGCGCAGCCGGAACTGATAGAGGATGCTGTGAGAAAGGTGAAATCTGCAAGCATCACAACAAAGCTTCTTGTTGGCGCAGGCGTAAAAACAAAAGAAGATATAGACATTGCAATGAAACTGGGGGCATATGGCGTGCTTCTTGCATCAGGCGTGACAAAGGCAAAAGACCAGAAGAGGGCGATACAGAGCCTGATAATTGGTGAGGATAAATTGCCGAAAGAAAAGAAAAAAGAAGAAAAAACATAGCGCTGTTTATCTCAGGCAGGGGAAAAAAACTTAATATACCTGATAAGACAATTATTAGGTCATGAATGAACTGCGCAAAGACTATCTTATAGACAGGTGGGTGATAATTGCAGATGAGCGCGCAAAGCGCCCGCATGACTTCAAGACAGAAGATGTACAGGACAATAAGGACAAATGCTTTTTCTGCCCCGGCAAAGAGCATATGACGCCGCCTGAGATATCCAGAATAGAAGAAGATTCAAAGTGGATTCTTCGTGTTATTCCGAATAAATTTCCTGCTGTGAGTCCCTGCGGGGTTCCTGAGATAAAGACAGACAATACATTCTATACCTATGCAAATGCCTATGGCAGGCATGAAATCGTAATTGAGACAAATGAACACGGAAAAGAACTTGAAGACCTGTCAAAAGAGCATATAAAGAAGATACTTGAGACATTCATATTAAGAATCAGCGAGCTTATGAAGGACCCGGAAATTGATTATGTTTCTGTATTCAAAAACAAGGGCAAGGGTGCAGGGGCGTCGATTGCGCATTGCCACAGCCAGATAATCGCATATAATAGCGTGCCTGCAACAATAAAATATGAACTTGAAGCATCATACAAGTATTATGTCCTGAACAAGAAGTGCGCATTCTGTGATATTATCAGCCGGGAGAAAAACAGTGACCGGCGCGTGTTTGAGACAAGACATACTGTGGCGTTTACTCCTTATGCCTCAAGATTTCCTTTTGAAATCTGGCTTTTTCCAAAAAGGCACATTTCCGGTATCGGGGAGCTTGATGGTGATGAGCTTCTGGAATTTGCAGATTCCCTTAAAAGGATACTTTCAAAACTGAAAGATATCGGGAATACACCTTACAATATATTGTTCCACTCAACTACTGATTATTTCGGAAACTATCATTTTCATGTGGAGATTCTTCCAAGGCTCACAACATGGGCTGGTTTCGAACTTGAGACAGGGACAATAATAAATCCTGTGTCCCCTGAAGATGCGGCGAAGTTCTACAGGGGAGAGTTGTAGGGAGACAAATTTTTTAATGATGATGCTTCAATAGATGTATCTATGAAACCAACAAATATCCAGTATCTTGCTATCATACTTTTGCTTGGGGCGTTTCTTTACTTTTTTGAGATATTCTATCACGGGTTCGTTCATGCTGATTTTAATAAAGTGCAGATTGTTCTTACGTTTGTTACGTTTCTTCTGGCTTCAGGGTTTTTGTTTGCACATGATGTGATAGACAAGAAAATCAGAAGACGGGAGCTTAGAGGGTTTTCCTCGTTTTTTGTTGGTTCTGTGATGTTTTTGTTTTTGATATTCTTCACAAGAAACATGGATGCTAGGATACCGCTGTTTTTCGCGGGCGTTTATTTTCTTGCAGCTCTGGCACTTAATCTGAAACCTGTGCAGAAGGCGGTTTTGAAGAAGGTTAATCTGAGGTCGCCGATGATATTATTTTCACTGCGCTTTTTCATTATACTCGGCCTGGTTATACTGCCGGCAGCAACTTATGAGTATTACTCATCAGGCAGGATTGATTTTAAATTCCATTCAATTGCGCTGCCGCTGGTAAACATGATTACGCCTGTAGTGCAGTTTGTTCTATCATTGATGGGCTTTACGACTACAGCAGTGCCCAGCGAGGGCGGGACTAGTCTTGTGCTTACTGACGGTTCGTACCGGGTTTTTGTGGGGATACTGTGTTCGGGTGTTGTTTCTCTTTCGGTTTTTATTGCCGCGTTTCTGGCTCTTGCATGGGACCTCAGGACAACTTTTGCAAAAAAGGCTGCTATGCTTATTGTCGGGGTTCTGGGCACAATCTTATCTAATGTGTTCAGGATAAGCACCCTTTTTGCTGCCGGGTACTATTTCGGTGGAAATGCGATGATATTCATGCATACGCACCTTGGATGGATACTGTATTTCATCTGGATAACGATTTTCTGGGTTCTGGCGTTCCGCATCGCAGGAAAGGGTACGGATGGGAAGAGTAAGGGGAGGCAGTAGTTTGGATGAGTCTGGCGCAAAAAGCCGGATCTACTGCTGAACATCTTCTGGTTTATGCGCAACCCTTAAAATATTTCTGCCCGATAAATTGTAGTATGGACAAGACAAATTTTATCAAGGATTTTAAGGCAGGGGATGAGATACACTCGAAATTTGCAGTGAAATTTAAAAAGCCGCTGAGGGAGTACGCAAAAGGGTACAGGTTTGATGTGCGGGGCTCTGACATGACCGGTGAGATTACGATTACTTACTGGGGCGACAGAAACAGGGATGCAGTCCAGAAGCTGTATGATTCTTTCAACACAAATGATGTTGTTGAGATTAGCGGGGTTGCCGGGGAATACCATGACCAGCTGCAGATATCTGTAAACAGGGAGCAGCATGTCTTTTTGAAATGCTCGCGCGCTGAATACAATATCGAGGATTTTGTGCCGCGCACTGAGAATGATATTGACCAGATGTTTGCACAGCTGATGCAGTATGTAGGGTCTGTTAATGAGCCGTATATGAAGGCTCTCCTGGATTCGTTCTTCGAGGATGAGGGGTTTGTTGCGGCGTTTAAGAGCGCTCCTGCGTCAATGCACATTCACTCGAATTACATCGGCGGGCTTCTTGAGCATACGCTTGCGGTGGTGAAGACTGTTGATGCGCTTTGTGCGATTCACCCGAAGATTGAGCGGAATCTTGCTTTGTCTGGCGCCATACTGCATGACATCGGCAAGATACGGGAATTTTCAGTTACTACATACATAGATGTGTCTGAAGAAGGGATGCTCAGGGGCCATGTGATTATCGGCGAGGAGATGGTTCTTGAGAGGATCAAGAGGATCGAGGGGTTCCCTGAGATACTTAAATTAAAAATTGCGCATATGATTCTTTCGCACCACAAGGAGCTTGAGTGGGGTGCGCCCAAGAAACCACAGTTTGCCGAGGCTGTGGCTGTGCATTATGCAGATGATGCTGATGCGAAGTTGTTCCAGTTCATAAACCTGAAAGAGAATGCGCAGACAGAGGACCCGTGGATCTGGGATAAGCGTGTGGGGCATGTGTTTTTGAAGTGAATGATTCTTTTGGATTCCGCCCGTAATTATATAGATAAGGATTTATTTAGTTCTGCGGGTGCGGGTTTTCTTTTTAGTTTTGGTTATACTTTTGTTTCCAGCATCCGCGATTTTTTCGAGCCACACCCACCATATTATGATGACGAACGCTATCAATCCCCACTGCCACAGGAAATTGTGGATGAAATCAAACCATTTGTATCCGAAGGTCACTGAGAGATAGATGGATGTGAAGATGCGGAAGATGTTGCCTGTAAAGATGATGGGAGCTGCGATTAGGATTCCTTTTATGCGCTTCTTTGCGCTAACTTTTCTTACTGCGAAAATGAGAGCGCAGACAGCCATGAAGGATTTCCAGCCGACGCAGTCTTTTATTATTTCAATTGTCCACGGGACAGAGCCAAAATATACTATCAGGAAGACATCTATCACTTTGTGAGAGACACTAAATAGGGATAATAAAAAGGATACTGAATTTACTGTGACTACCTGCAGTATGTGTGCATCAAAATTAAGCCACAACAGCACATGCAGCGGGATAGCAAGAACAAGGAACCTCAGGAGGAAGATGAATATATTCCAGAGTTTTTTCTGGAATGAGTCAAGTCTTGAAATCAGATTTGCTTCAAACCTGTCCCATATATCTTCAACTAATTTTAAAGCGGACATGAGTTTCATCAAACCTAAAATCGATCAGGATGCTGCACATATTTAGCTTGCAACATACATTTTTTTGCCGCAGCAGACAGGATTATGAAACACATCATTCTCCTGTGACTCAACTGCTTTTTCATTGCCGCATACACTGCATTTGAACTTGCGCATATCTATCATCTCCCTACAGAAATATCTGTATCTGTATCTAGACATTATTTATAAGTCCTTTCCTTAATATAATTATCGATGCCAGAGCAAGAATAAACAAAATACTTCCTGCCCCGATACCCGGAGATGCAGAAAACAGCCCGGCTCCCTTTTTGTGTACAATACGGATATCTGCTGAGTCATACATATTGCTAACATCGCTGCCATCAGGCCCGGCTATAAGTTTATAATCACCGACCCTGCCTGCAAGGACATTTACAATTATATTTCTTTCTTCATGCCCCGCAAGTATCAGTTGTTGTTGAATCCTGCTATTGTCATACCTGTGGTTCTCGAACCATATCCAGTTTCTGAACGCGCTGTCTGTAGAGCCAATGTATAAATCAATTGTGGCTTCTGAATCAGCAGCGTTCTTGACAGTTAAACTGATTTTTTCTATGGTGCCGAGCTCCAAAAGCGTTGAATCCTCATCAAAAATCGCAACATTCCTAGGAGCCTGGGGATATCCCTGTGAAGACAACATTAGAATGATGATCCCTGTAAATATAACATATTTTGTAATTTGCATACCTAATAGTTGTTGGAGGTAGTATAAAAATATTCTCCTGTATACGCAGTTGTCTATCCCAAATGCAGTAAAAGGCAATATTTAAATAATTTCGAAGCACGCTATTGTGTGTAGATTTGCGTGATTATATGGATATAATAGATTCAGCCTCTGAAATTCTGAAAAAAGGGTATGTGTGCGACAATTGTCTTGGCCGCCAGTTTGCGCAGCTTCTCACAGGATGCACAAACAAGGAGCGCGGCAAGGCACTGCGGCTGACTCTTGCGATGCAAATCGAGCTTGAAGATAGGGATATTGATACATCGAATTTTATTGGTATTGGTTTTAGGAACAAAGTAGTCAGGGCAAAAAAAACGACATGCTGTGTCTGCGATGGGATTTTTGACAACCTTCTGAAAATATCCGGGAAAATGCTGAAAGAAGTAGAGGAGCTTGAATATGATACATTCCATGTTGGCGTGAGATTGTCAGAGAAACTCCTGAAGAATGAAGAGGATTTGTGGGAATCAGCAGGCATTGAATGCACTGAATCAATAAAAAAAGAGCTTTCAAGGGAAACCGGCAAGATTTTGCAGAAAAAAACAAAAAAAGAAGTTGATCTCGATAACCCGGATGTTGTTATACTTTTGAATCTTGATAAGAATGCAATTGAGGTAACGATTAATGCATTGTACATATATGGGAAGTATAAGAAATATGTGAAAATCCCGCAGACCAAGCACTATTGCCCGGACTGCCACGGCAGCGGGTGCGATAAGTGCAACTGGAGAGGGCTCTCGTATCCTACCAGTGTCCAGCAGTTGATTGCTGAGCCAGTACTTGAAGCAACAGGAGGAGTGGATACTAAGTTTCACGGGCAGGGGCGCGAAGATGTTGATGTTTTATGCCTTGGATGGCGAGTGTTTGTGATTGAGGTCATTGAGCCGGGAAAAAGGGATATTGACCTTGTGAAACTAAAAGCAAAGATAAACAAATTATATGCAAAAAAGATAGAAGTGGATGACCTGAGATTCGCAGACAAAAAAGAAGTGCAGGAAATAAAGAGCGCAAACCCGGATAAGACTTATCTTCTGACGCTTAAGGCGGATAAAGTGGTTATGAAGAAGGATTTAAATAAACTTGATGCGCTTGTTGGCGTTATCAGGCAGAGAACCCCGGATCGCGTGAAACACAGGCGTGCTGACATAGAGCGGAAAAGAAAGGTCTATTCTGTAAAGTATTCTCTTTCAAAAGAGGGTCTTTTGAAAATAGAGCTAAAAACACAGGCAGGACTTTACATAAAAGAACTTGCAACAGGCGACGGCGGGCGGACAAAGCCGTCTATTGCGGATATTTTGGGTGCGCATGTGGATGTGGTTGAGCTTACTGTGCTTGAAGTTGGATAAAATAATTGATACATCATCCTCAACCACCGGATATATAAGCAAGTTCGGTATATTATTCTTGTATGGTAAATCAGGAACTCGCAAAATACATCAAAGAAAACACAGAAAAAGGCTACACTTTAGAACAGCTAAGAAGCAAAGTATTAAACGAGGGTTACACAGACAAAGATTTTAATGAAGTAGCAAAATCCATACAGATACCTGACAACTCACAAGAGAACACACAAAACACGACAACAGACTCGCCCACAGAAGAACACAAATACAAGTACCAGCATTTAAAAAGTCCAAGATATGATCAAAAGTGTGTAAGACCTTTTTGGCAATATTGTATTGCGATAGCATTTTTAGGCATTATCTTATCGCTAATCGGCTGGTTACCGCAAATAAATAACCAAAGTATGCGACTTATAGGGTACTTTTTGATTTTCTTCGGAGTATTTGGACCTTTTTATCAATGGAGGAGCGATTCGCATTTGAACATTATGCATTCTTTTTTGAGAAATAGAGATCACATGAACCATCGAAATAGTAAAGTACATCATGTACAAAAGAATGAAGATATATATTTCCCATCTGTAAATAAGATGATAAATGAAAGTAATGTAAATAAGACCACTCTTCCAACAAAAAAAACATTAAGTTTAAAGATAATTTCTGTTTTTTTCGTTTTTATGGGTATTGGGGGATTATTTCAACTCGTTTTCATGTTCACATCTGGTTCTTTAGTTATGTCCACATTCAACATTATAGTTTTGATTATATTAGGATTACTTCGCGCTCTTTTCTTGATAAGTGCATATGGTCTTTGGAAAATGAAAAAATGGGCTTTTGATTTAAGTATGGTGCTTCTTGCAATCTATGTAATGATTGTTATAGCCACTCCAATATACCAAAGAAATATAACCAATCAATCTGTTGCAATTTCTACTGCAATCGTGATTTTTCTAATCATTGAATCATATCTTTACAAATACAAAAAACATTACAAATTCTAATAATCCGAAATACAAGAGAGTAGACATAGAGCGGAAAAGAAAGGTTTATTCTGTAAAGTATTCTCTTTCAAAAGAGGGTCTTTTGAAAATAGAGCTAAAAACACAGGCAGGACTTTACATAAAAGAACTTGCAACAGGCGACGGCGGGCGGACAAAACCGTCTATTGCGGATATTTTGGGTGCGCATGTGGATGTGGTTGAGCTTACTGTGCTTGAAGTTGGATAAAATAATTGATACATCATCCTCAACCACCGGATATATAAATTATCCGGCTGCTATTCGAGTAAACATTTATAAACTTAATGTTTCAAGGATATTATGAGTGCAGCAATAGGCAATACAGGCATCTATTTTGCTGACACATCAACCGGAAGGTTGGTTAGCACTATATTCTTTTTTAGTGGAATAAAGCAGAAAAACGGA
>JAUVEK010000055.1 GCA_030594795.1 Candidatus Nanohalarchaeota archaeon
AGATATTGCTGATGTTGTCGGCGTTACTGAAGTGACTATCAGGAACAGATACAAGGATCTTGTGGAGAAGCTCGGCATTGAGGAAGAAGTTGAGCGCAAGGCACAGGAAACTGAGAAGTCGCGCAAGAAAGAGGAAATGTAGATAGTTCTTCAACAGTTTATATCAGCTGCATGATACCGTTTGTACTTACAAGAGTGTTGATTGTCGCAAGTTCCAGCGCCAGGTCAAGGTCATTAGATATTCTTTTGTATTCGACTGATACGAGGACGTCTGTGACGCCAGCTTTTTTTAGTATGTTTTTGATAACTTTCTGGGAGTTTGAGATAAGTATATCTGTATCTGTAAATGTGCTCTCCTTAAACCCTTTGGTAAATGTCATGCCCAGGAATTTGACGCCTGTCAGCCGCGTCCCGGGTGCCATGGATATCTTGATGCATTTGCCGGGGTCTGTCCCGTCAGCTGCGTGGTTGACAGTGGATTCGATGATTGATGCTTCACGTGCTCTCAGGTCTGTGATGTGCATTGTCCTCAATGCTTCTTTTACTGGCTGCAGGTTATCTTTTGCCACTTCAATTACAATCTCGCGCGACATGATTGCTGCGTTGTATGCACCGTTATCGAGAAGATGAAGAAGTATCTCTTCGTTCGCAAAGCTGTTGTTTACTGTTCCTGTCAACTTGACGAGTCTCATACGTCTTATTGTTCATCTTAGTTTTAAATTACTTTGCAAAAATCTGGTGTTTGCTAATATTTAACAGAGGTATTTTCGGCTTTCTTATCAGAGCACAGTAGTGCATGGGTTGAAGAAATAGCTTGTTTCGTCGTCAAAATACCCGCACTCGAATTTTTCAAGGGGGATTCCTGTTCTTGTCGATAGCATGAGCGCATAAAAATATGTCTGGGTTGCTGCGTATTTTTCCTTGCAGGCTTTGGGCTTGTAGTCGAGAACCTGTATCCTGTCTTTGAGTACTTTCAGGAGGTCTATGTGGCCGCTGAGCGCGCCTTCACAGCCAAAAAAGTCATTGAATCTCGGGTATTCGCATGAATCAATCCATATAGGTGTCTCGATGGATATTGCGTTTTTGTCATTTTTGAGCATGTAAACCTGCACTTTCGAGTGGGCTGTCTTGTATTCATCCATTGTGTCAAGCGCAGTTGCAGTCTGCTGGCATAGAATGTGGCTGTTGTCTTCTGTTATCTGTGTATGAACAGGAAACTTCAGTGCCGATGAGCGTGGACCTGATTCGAATTTTTCGTCTGGGCACATTTCAAATACCCTGGCCAGATAAGACCTGAGACCGGAGAAGCCGTTGTTGCAGTTGTTTTCCATGTTAGCAAGATTTATCCTGTAATGGTAAAACCAGCCGTGCTTAAAAGAAGTGTGGATTATCTGGTTTAACAGTAATGTCATATGTTCATCTCCCTTCCTTACTCAATTTTTAGGTCAAACCTGTTAATATAGTTAACGTTTTTATGAGGTGTTAAGTCTTATGGATATAAATTATCTCGAAAATCACAAATTAGGTCTGCCTCTGTCGAGTCAGAGAGTAAATATAATGGGGGTGATATAAATGGATGAAGGAATTATAGTTGGTATCGCAATTATCATTGTTGTAATATCTACTATTGTTATAGTACTTGATATTGGGAACCATAAGGATAAAAAGTAAATGCCATATAGTTGTAGTTTATGGGTTTTACATCAATATTTTCCATCTATTTAGTCGCTATATTTGGAGAATTAATATCTAACATATTCCTAATAAAAGATAAACATAGACCACGATTAAGGTTTACGGGATTATATTTATCTGATACTATGATTGTTTTATGGAGATTTTCGGAAATTATATTTGTATTATTAGTCTCATGGACGCTTGAACTATTCCTTCTAACTTTATTTAACAATATAATTTACTTTATTAGTGCGATAATATTCACTATTGGTTCTACATGGATAGCCATTAAATTTGAAGCAGGATTAAAATTTAAATTGTATGATAAGGTAATATGGATTATCACGCTTATCATAACACTATCCATATTGTACTATTTTCTTTAACCGAATACAGTCGCTAACCTAATCAACCCATCCCATCGGTTCTCGCCAACATCCAAATCCATACCTGCAAGTTTACAGGGATGTTCGCCTGTTGTAGTGTGTTCTTCAATGAAATTATGCTGTAAAACAATCCCTGCCATGAGGATGGGTGCAGACCATATCGCCTTAAATCCCCTGAAATCATCAACCCTATCTTTTATCTTGCTAAATACGGTTTCTATTCGTACATTGTGTTTCTTGGTCGTCCTGACACGGTTTATTCGATGTTCTACCTTGTTTTTATTGTATCGAGTATAGAACACTTTTTTGAATGCTTTTGGATAGTATGGAAGCCCGTCTGTCTGGATGTATTTTGGTCTTCGTGCTTTGCCAATCCGTTTCATGAATTCCTTTGCGTCCTTGAAATTCTGAGGATTCGGAGAATATAATGTTGCGTTTATGAATCGGGTATCCCAATCAATCGAACACCAGAACACATCGTTCCTGTTCTGACAATCTACTTCGGTTTCGTCAGCGTAAATCTTACCGCTTAGTTTCGGTCTTATTTTCTCTACATAATTCTGGACTTTCAAAATGTATTTCCTAACCCAATCGAGAATAGTAATATGGCTTACCTTGATACCAAAATGTCGTTTAAGTTGGTTTCGCATCTTACGGCTACTCAAATTAGAAACATACATATCGATACACATTGTAATAATGCTTTCCTTGTTCTTCATTTTCCAGAATCCTTCGTCACGTATAAAGGTCTTTTTACAATCCTTGCACAATAATCGCTGTTGGGTGCCTCGATTCTTTGTCTTTGAAAGACCTCTCTTGACTACGTTTTCTGATTTGCAGTGCGGACATATATTGTTTCTTTCCATACCTATTAGATACCTAACAATCTTTATATATCTTTCGGTACCTAATAAGTACCGATAACTATATAAAGT
The DNA here is from genome assembly GCA_030594795.1 of Candidatus Nanohalarchaeota archaeon. Taxonomy (GTDB): domain Archaea; phylum EX4484-52; class EX4484-52; order EX4484-52; family B79-G9; genus B79-G9. The sequence continues at coordinate 2,999 of JAUVEK010000055.1, forward strand.
TTAGGTATCTAAATGGTACTCATGAAATTACTCAGTCAGAAATCGAGAGAGCATAAAGGCAAGGAATATCATAAATATTGGGTTGTGATACCGAATAAGTTGGTTGAGAAATTGGATTGGGAGAAAGGCGATGATTTGGAAGCATATACCGAAAAGGGTAGATTGATTATAAAAAAGGATTAATTTAAGTATCCAGCAGAACGTAAAAAGAGATACAGTAGTATTAATAATATTATAATTATTACCCATTGTGGATTTATCTGCCCTTTCTTTTTTTCGAGCAAAGACAACCTTTTATCGAGTTTATGTATTTTATTCATTGTATTAATATTATCTTTTAGTTTATTTATAGTTATTGTATTCGATTCTATTTGTTTTATTTTGTTGGCAATGTACGCCCAGCCAACAGAAAGCAATCCAATAACAAGCATAATTCCTGTGATAATAAGTCCTTCATCCGTTGTGGGATTGAATATCTGAAATATCAATGGAATAATTGCGATGAGTAGGATAAGTATATCATATTTATTTTTAGAATATTCTGACATAATCACTAATTGTCTAATAACTTATTATATTCATATCCAACTTTGCCCGAAAAGTACGAATTCTGCCCGAATAGTCTGGCTTTTCGGGGACTTTCGGGCAAAGCCTTTATATCCACAAGACTTAACATCTCACGTTTTTACAGTTGTTTTATCGGCATGTTGTGAAACCAACAGACTTATAAATGAAATCTATTAATAATTTGCCATGCGTGAAGTCTCTGAAAAATGTAATTTTAGCTTTAAGAAGCTGTTTCCTCATAAGGCTGCAAGGCCTGCCCAGATTGATTTTATGAAGAAGGCGCACAGTGCAATTAAGGAAAACAAGTGCCTGATAGCGCATGCGCCGACCGGCATCGGGAAGACTTGCGCTGCCCTGGTTCCTGCTGTCGCCCACAGCATTGAGAATGGGACAAAAGTCATATTTCTCACATCGCGCCATGCGCAGCACAAGATAGTTATCGAGACTTTGTGCGATATGAAGAAAAAGTCAGGGTTTGACATAAAAGTGACAGACCTTATCGGAAGGAAGTGGCTGTGCAACCTGCCTGAGTCCGAGTCAATGACGTCCGGGGATTTCAGGGAATATTGCTCGTCCTTAAGAAAAGAGGGGCGCTGTGAATATCATAAGCGGACCTATTCGGATACTATGGCGCTGACAGACCAGGCAAAGAGAGTGATGGAGAAGATTGATGGTGCTATAATGCATTCTGAGGACGCAAAAGCGCTCTGTGACGGCGTATGCCCTTATGAGATATTTCTTGAGCGCGCGAAAAAGTCCAATGTGATAATCGCTGATTATTTTCATATGTTCCATCCTACAATGTATAAGAACTTCCTTGCGAAAACCGGGACAAAGATAGAAAATGTCATTCTTATTGTGGACGAGGCGCACAACCTGCCAATGAGAGTCCGCTCGCTTCTTTCGATACAACTTTCAGACAGGCAGGTTTCAGGCGCTGTCAAGGAGGCAAAGGAGCTGGATGAGGATGAACTTGCGAAGGATCTTGAGTTCATATATCGCAAGCTTAGTGAGAATGCGCACAGGATGCTTAAAAGCGATGAAGAGAAGCTGATAGAGATATCTGATGTTGTTGATTGTGTGGAGGAGACCACGGAGTATAATTATTTTATCCGGGACCTGAAAAGGGTGGCAGAGATAGTGAGATGTGAAAAAAAGCGGTCTTTTCTTGGCGGCATCGCGGGGTTTCTTGAGCGCTGGAAAGAGGAAGGTAGGGGGTATGTGAGAATCCTGAAGAGAGTGCAGTCTAAAAGGGGGGGGTATATTTATCTTTATGTCCATGAGTGCCTTGACCCGTCGATTGCAACCAGGGAAGTCTTTGACAGCCTTCATTCGGCAATACTTATGTCCGGGACTCTTCTTCCTCTTGAAATGTATAAAAATCTCCTTGGGATTTCAAAGTCAATTGAGCTAAAGCAGGATTCACCGTTCCCGAAGTCCAATAAGCTTTCTCTTGTTGTCAAGGATGTTACAACTAAATACACTATGCGCTCGAGAAAAGAATCTGTGAAGATTGCAAACTGCCTTGTGCAGATCATCAATTACACGAAAGGGAATGTCGGTTTGTTTTTTCCTTCTTATTCTATGAGGGATGAGATATATGATATTCTCGCGGGGTCCATTGAGAAGAAGGCGCTTATTGAGAAGCAGAATATGGCGAAGAAAGAAAAGCTTGAGTTTTTGCGCGAGTTTGCTGCGCTGAAGGATGAGGGAGCGGTTCTTTTTGCAGTAGTTGGCGCTAATTTTTCTGAAGGGATAAGCTATGACGGCAAGATTATGAATGCATCTGTGCTTGTGGGGCTGCCGCTGCAGAGGCCGGATATCCTGACAGGTGCGCTGATAAAGTTTTATGATGAGAGATTCAGGAAAGGATGGGAGTACGGGTATGTTTTTCCCTCCATGAACAGGGCTGTGCAGGCAGCAGGAAGATGCATCCGCTCAGAGAAGGATCGGGGACTGATTGTGTTCATGGACGGGAGGTACCTGTGGGAGAATTACAGGAAGGTTATCCCGAAAGATTATGAGCTTGTTGTTTCGCGGGACCTGAAAAAAGAAATAAGCGAGTTTTTCAAGGACAGGGGGTCGCTTGATGGGTATTTGTGATTATCATATAACGCGCTTTTTCTGCTCCCTGATTTTCGGGTCGCTTTCGCTCCATATCTTGCTGCATCCGGAACATACATAGCCGCCGTACATGCTTAGATGCGACATGTATTTCATCTTCTCTGAGCCGCAGTCCGGGCAGCGGATTTTGTTTTCCTTTCTGATTTTGTCAAGAAGTGAGTCATAAGCCATATTATCCACTGTATCTTGTTGAACCAGTAACTTTTTATGGTTTTAGGATACTTCGCTTTTTCGTTTAAGGCTCTTCAATTCTTACCCTAACCACCAAAAATCTTGCTCCAGAATGACTTTTTTAAACCAAGCAATCTCTCAATTTTATCCTTAAGGTGTTTCTCACCCGGGACACCATCTATTGTATATAAAACCTCTTTATCGTCATTCAGGAAGATAACTGTAGGATAAACCCTTATGTTGTACATAGGCGAAAGATTTTTTGCCTCTGTTGTTTTTGCTCTTATCTTTTTGTACCTTAAATCATAATCACTATACTGAGATACTACTCTCTTCACTATCGCCACTGCTTTTGGACAATGCGGGCAATGTGAAGAAACAAAGACTAACAATTCCATACGTTCACCTCATAAACAATAAACAATAACAGAGCCCTTGCTCTTTAATTTCTTTTTTATGATATATGCATGGGCATTGTATTTTTTTATCTTCATCCGGGATGCCTGTCACCTTTCTACACGGACAGTATCTTTTTCCAAATTCTTCTTCATTTGCAATCAATCCTTTTATTACCCCCATTACTATCTTTTTTTGGGGGTTTAACCTGAAACCATTCTTCTTTGCATATTGCTCATATTCTTTAATAACTCTCCTGGTTTTTTCGTCCATATTAATCGTCAACTCAATTGCGTGTCAGAGCAAACCGATGCGCGAGTTCGGCATATCGTCATTAGTAACTATATTAGCCGCTACATTTTAAAACTTTGCAGTGTTTGGCTCACAAGCCAAATCCGCCTTTGACAAGCTTCGCTAATCCCTGCATGTTACTCCCAGATTTTAAACGCTAAAGATTCCGCTACTCTACTGAGTATCGGTATGCGGAATCTTTGCGTGTCAACAACCTTTGGTGATATTGACCGGCGGTTGTTGACATTACGAAAGATAGATAAATCTTTTTGGGTATTTGTATGTGTGCAAGTATGTGTGTGATGTTATGTTTCTTTTTCCAAATCCAAAAACAATTGAAGTCGCTGGAATAAAAATCGGCGGGCAGCCGGGAGAGAATCCGCCTGTACTCATAGGTACGATGTTTTATGATAGGCATAAGATATTGAATGGCAGCGGGTTTGATAAGGGTGCTGCTGAGAGTCTGCTTAACAGGCAGGTTGAGAAGTCTGATGAGACAAAGATACCTTCAATTGTTAATGTTTTCGGGGATAGTAGGGATAGTTTCTGGAGGCGCATCGAGTTTGTGGCAGACCATTGCAAGCTGCCGATCATGATTGATTCGCCGGATTATGGTGTGAGGGTTGCGGCGGTTGAGTATGCGCAGAGGGCAGGGCTCTCTAAAAGGATAATATATAATTCACTCAATCTTTCTGTCAACATGGATGAGATTAAGGCGCTGAAGGATTCTCCTGTGAACAGTGCAATAATTCTTGCGTACAACCCGACTGATTCGTCTCTTCCGGGGAAACTGAAGTTTCTTGAAAAAGACGGCGCTTTCGGGAAGGGCCTTTTGGATATTGCGAAAGATGCGGGAATAAAGAACATACTGGTAGATACTGCCGTGACCCCGCTTTATCATGGGGCTGGCATCTCTATGAAGTCATTGATAGCCCTAAAGGCTAAGTTTGGATATCCTGTCGGCTGCGGGATACATAATGCAGTTGCATCGTGGGACTGGCTTTCCAAAAGAGAATCAAGGAAATTTGTTGATGTTGCGTCAAACATGATTCCCGTGATTCTTGGAGCGGATTTTGTGCTCTATGGTCCTATTGAGAATGCGGCGCATGTTTTTGATGCTGTTGCTTTTGCAGAGATAATTGTTGAGGAGGCAATGGAGGATTTTACCGTGGTTAAAGGATTGGGATTGTAGTCCCCTATTATTTATTATTGATATCTGTTCAGAGGCACTTCCCGATGGTGCATTGTTCCTTCTCTATCAATTTCAATTATTTCAAATTTTTTTGTTTCTGGATTATAATTACCAATATGATAATTATTCTGTGCTAAATTATAATCATCTGCAAAACTCTCGGGGTC
>JAUVEK010000039.1 GCA_030594795.1 Candidatus Nanohalarchaeota archaeon
GAAGAAGTAGAAGCGCAACTTGCTAAGAAAAAACATTGATTGTTTTGTTTTTTGCAGTTATAGTTAATGGCAAAGCCATCAATCCAATAAGTCTTGGCTTTGACTATAGTCCACGCCGTTACTACATTGACAAATATAACCAAAAAACAATGGGCGTTAACTATCCGGGCGAATCTCAAAGATTCGCTGGATCCTAAAAATCGAAGATTTTTAAGGATATGGCAAAGACATATAGTCCATTTTGAACGCAAGTTCAAAAGCTTGGCACGTAAGTGCCATGAAAAAGTTATGTCTTTGACTATAACACAGGAAAAATATAAGAACTACTATAACTAATTAGTCCCTAGAACATGCCAGAGGTGATATCACGCAACTAAGAGGACTCCTGAGAAGAAGATATGAAGAATCAGAACAGAATAAGAAAGCGATTGAAGAGGAAATCGCACGGTTTACAATCACAGACAGCAAAAAGATCATGGTCCTTCCTGAACTAAAAGGCATACAGAACACAAACATCACCTACCCTCTGATAGCCCCTTTTGCATACGCCCGCATCTCATGGAACGAAGAAGAACAGACACTAATATACAAAATAAACCAGCCAGAACTCAACGAAGAAGAAAAAGAATTATTAAGCATAATAACCAAAGGACTGACAAAAACACTCGAAATGAACATCAACACTCTAAAAGAAAGAGAGTCCCTCCTAAACTACATTCAGGGAAAAACAAACAGCATCATTAAAGAATATGGGACAATATTAAAGCCTGGCCAGTACACAAGGCTGATGTACTACATCTATATCAATTTTGTGGGCCTTAACGAACTTGAGCCCCTGATGCATGACTCTTATATCGAGGATGTTGGCTGCGACGGAATAAATGTACCCCTTTACGTCACTCACAAAAAATACGGCAACATCAAAACAAACATCCGCTTTAATAAGAAAGAACAGTTGCAGGAATTTGTCACCAAGCTCGCCGAAAGATGTGGAAAATACATTTCTTATGCTGAACCGATACTGGACGGCACTCTGCCCGACGGTTCAAGAGTTAACGCAACACTAGCCTCGGACGTAACCACAAGAGGTCCTACATTTTCAATCAGGAAATTCAGAAAAATACCCTACAGCATAATAGACCTCATGAGGCTGAAAACAGCAACATCAGAAGAATTCGCATACATATGGTACATCATAGAGCACAAATCAAACATATTAATCTGCGGAGGGACCGGAGCAGGAAAAACCTCATTCCTGAACGCCATCGTCTCATTCATACCGCCGGAAGACAAAATAATCTCGATTGAAGACACGCAGGAACTGAACCTGCCGCACGAAAACTGGATACCTTGCATATCAAGAATCTCGTTTGGCACCACTAACATAAAAGGAGAGAAATACGGAGAAGTCACCATGTTCAGCCTGCTCAAAGAATCATTCAGGCAAAACCCGGATTACGTAATTGTAGGCGAAGTAAGAGGCGCTGAAGCCTCAGTCCTCTTTCAGGGCATGGCATCAGGCCACCCATCATTTGGAACAATCCATGGAGGCTCTGTAGACGACATTATTAAGAGGATGCAGACCCGCCCGATAAACTTATCGCCAAGCCTCCTGGAAACTTTGGATGTTGTACTCGTAGTAAGCCGCGCCGTACAATTCGGGAAAAGCTCCAGAAGACTAAAGAGTATCTGTGAAATCGAAAGCATTGACCCTGCATCCGGAAGAGCGCGATTGAACAAAAGCTTCCAATGGAGCCCCGGAGACGACAGGCATGAGAAGCACAAAAGCTATGTCCTTGAAAAAATAAGCGCAGACTACGGTATTCCCTTAAACGAGATGATAAGAGAAATAGAAGACAGGACACTCGTACTTGAATGGCTGCATCGAAAAAGAATAAGCAACTTCACAGAGGTTTCCCTCTACATCTCAAAGTATTACAAAAACAAAGATGGTCTAATGATACAGGTAAAAAAAGACATTCCACAGGAGAATGTAAAAGAAGATACAATCACAACTCAGAGTTTCAGCACTATGCCCTCATGAGTAATCTCATATTCTATCCATACTCTTTCATGCCTCGTATCCCTCATTTTCGATACTCTCAGATATCTCTTGTCTTCTTCAAATCTCATCTCAATTAATCCATCCGTAAGATAATTCAGGGTTGAAACAACTTTATCATCATGTACCCCCTCCTCAAGTGTAAGAAATACTATTGAACCACTAGAGTTTGACTTTGCAATAAAATCCTGCAAAAAAAGAGGCACCATTTGCGGATCTGAATACAAAAACAGCGTTGATATAGAATCTGCAACCAAGCGTTTGCCCTCTTTGCCAATATCGCGCAGCAAATCCGTAAAAACCATATTAAGCTGATTCAGGTCAGACAAACCATCCACTGCGTACATGGAATTGCAGCCGCTTCCTATCCTCCACGAAAAGCAATCAAGAAAAGTCAGGTCTGCATCACTACGCCACCCGAAACACTTCATTGAACGCTTAATCGTTTCAGGATGCGTATCAAAAGTAACAAATATACACTCCTCCCCAAGCTCAATTCCCTTATTTAACATCTGTTCGCAGAAGATGGTCTTCCCGACACCAGGCGGACCAATCAACAAAATAGTTGAGTTTGCTGGAAATCCCCCTTCAATCAACTTATCAAAATCCTTAATTCCTGACAATTCGCGCATAAACACACCATAATTACTCTAACGGACCCGCGCTACAAACTCGCAGTAATCATCTCCCAATCCACCGCAAAGAGTCTCCCTCACAACCACTCTCCTCTTAAGTTTCGATTCAAGAAACCCCGCGATTATCCCTGCCTCAAAGTAGCATATCTGCCTGTCCAAAGGGAGCATATTGCTACAGGTGCTGCAACCCTCCAGCCTGTAAACATACCTGGTACCCGACTCGCCGATCAGCTTTAGTCTTCCAATACCGGAATCACGAAAAAAATCCTCTAAAAAGCGATTTGCTGCCTCAACCTCATCAGAACTGCACTTCACTGACAAAGAATTCTTGGAAAATTTTTTGCCCGCCATATAAAGCGCTGAAAAATAACCAACACTCAGCCATTCCAATGAATAGACCATCAATCGCTTTGAAATATCGCCGCGTGACTTCTTATCTTTAAAGAACATATCAAGCTCATAATCAATCGTTCTTTTCCAGGCTTCTTCCATCATAACCACCATCTTTCCAAAATTTGACCTCACACCTTATGCGAATAATAGAGCCGGTAAAAACCGCCCAACAGCAAAACCGAGCCCACTATTGAAACAACCAGGGAATAATCCCCGCTCATACCAACATTTGTCAATGCTTCCATAAATTCACTTGCTGCAAAAATCAGGAACCCCACGGAAATCATAGCCCAGTACCTCTCAATCTCTGGGAAAAAAGATGAATATTTATATACAAACCACGCAATTAGCACAAACAGAGTGGCTGTAACCAAACTGCTCATGAAAAGTACATCATACATTCCTTACTTCCTCCTCGATTTTGTAGACAGCATAGAACGCCAATGCCGGACCAATAGGCAGAACTATCGCATAGAAAATATCGAACAACTCTATATTCAGATAAAAATTCACAAGCGGCAGAACAGCATCCGACACCCAGTATATTGACACACCCCAAAAAAAGAACTTCCAAAACTCGGGAATATCCCGGTATTCAAAGAAGCAATTAAGGAATCGATTAAATAAATATAACGACGCCAGACCAACCACTACATAAGAGCACATCAACAGTACCATAAAATCACACTATATATTTAGAAACTTATATATATGAAGATTTACCATATAACCATCTTATAATATAAAACATGTGATTGATTTGATAGAAAAAATTAAGACAGATTTATCAGGCCTTGACGAAATTCTCGATGGAGGTATTCCAAAGGGAAACGAAGTCCTGATAGCAGGCCCGGCAGGTTCAGGCAAAACCATATTCTCCTTGGAGTTTCTCTATAAAGGTGCAATCAAAGGCGAAAAAGGCCTCTATATCTCCTTTGAAGAGGACGAAAAATCAATTATCAGAAACATATCTGAATTTGGCATGGACCTGCCAAAGTATCTGGACAACAATAGTATCCGGATAATAAAATATGATCCATACAGATTCGAAAACCTGACAGACCTCTTGTCCATGAACATCAAAGAAACAGGCGCAACAAGAGTAGTCATCGATTCCATAACCGCAATAAATCTCTACATACAGGATGCAAAAGACATACGCCGGACACTTGTCGAGATACAATCGATATTAAGGGACAATAATTGCACTGCACTCCTCATCTCAGAAATGCCATCCGAAAATAACAAAATGATAAGCAGGTTCGGCGTTGAGGAGTTCGTCTCAGACGGAATCATCATATTATATTACACGCAGGTAAGCTCAGAATATTCCAGATCAATATTGGTATGGAAAATGAGAGGATCAACACACTCGAGAAAAATACATCCATTCAAAATCTCAAAAGAGGGTATCGTAATCTATCCGCGGGAAGAGTCCCTGATAAAACTCTAAAAGAGCTGTAAGTGATAAGAATGCTAAAAAAAAAAAGAACCCTCATGAATATGACCCTTCTGTATCCGAGCTAAAATCGTTTCTGCACTCAAAAGGGTTGCTGGATGAAAAAAAAAGCTATCCTACGCTATTATCCACCCTAAGTTCTAAAACACTTTCATTCATAGATTCAGTATTAAACATGAAGCACATAAGCAGTTACAAAGCATTTTCAAATGCACTGTTTACAGGTCTCAGCAAAAAAATGACTGCATATTTCGAGCCACTCAAAAATGCTCTGGAAGTCTCGGATATCAATATACTACCGAACACATACCTTACACTATCTCTATCCACATCCTTTCTTGCAGCCATCGCCTCGATCGCGATTATAGTTTACGAGAGTATACTCATCCCAATGAATCCACTTGCTCTTGCTATGAGCCTCCTCTTTGTGCCCGCCGTATCTTTCTTAATAGTATTTTCCATATTTTACATGTACCCTTTCCAGAAAGTTCATCAAAAAACACTAAACATTAACACAAACCTGCCATTCGCCATCAACCATATGGCTGCCATCGCCTCTGCCGGCGTCCCGCCAGTAAAGTGCTTTGAAATGCTGGCTGAGTTCAAAGAATATGGGGACATATCAAACGAAGCAAAGAATATAGTGCGCAGAGTAAATGCATTTGGTGAAGACATCACACAATCCATAAAATATGTCGCGCAGCGGACACCCTCAAGGGATCTCAAAGATTTGCTTTACGGAATACTATCAGTTATTGAAAGCGGTGGCAACCTCAAGGACTATCTGAACGAAATGGCCCAACTGGCATTATTTAACTATAAGCTCTCAAGAAAAAAATATATCAACTCATTATCCACCTACGCTGACATCTATACTGCTATCCTGATAGCAGCGCCATTGTTCTTGGTATCCGTCCTCTCCGTCATGAGCATTGTACCTGGACCGGGAATCGGAGGAATCTCAATCATCTACTTCATGAGCATCGGGATATATGTTATCATACCCGTACTAAATCTTGCATTTTTAATATTCATTACTTACACACAACCTGAAATTTGATGTATCATGACACTCAAAAACATATACAAGGAAAATAAAGAGCTAGTCACTGTAATCCTGTCTATGTTATCGGGAACCATCCTGGTCCTGATCAACGTATTATTCATAGGGCAAAAAAGCGACTTGCCGGTAGATGACGATTTTCTGTTCACGCTCATCAACATTATCGCTGTAGGAGTCATATGCCTGCCTATCGCGATAGTATACTACAAAAGATACAAGCAGGTGCAGGCTTTTGAAGAAGCATACCCTGACTTCCTAAGAACAATCGTTGAAGGCCTGAACGGCGGTATGTCACTTCCGCTCGCAATCAGCTATGCTTCACAAAGCAGCTACGGCACCCTGACACCGCAGGTGAAGAAACTGGTCGCTCAAATGACATGGGGCATTAATTTCGAAAATGCCCTGGAAAACTTTGCTTCTTCCCTGGACAGCCCCGTCATTACCCGATCAGTATCCACAATAATAGAATGCCACAGGTCCGGCGGAAACATTGCAGACGTCCTGAAGTCCGTAAGCGGATCCCTCATTGAAATCGAAAAAATCCGCCGGGAGCGCTCAATGATGATATCAGGCCAGATGATGACAGGATATATTATATTTTTTGTTTTCATTGTGGTGATGATTGGTATAAGAGAATTCCTGCTGCGCGGCTTCGACATGGGCACGGATTCAGACAGCGAAATGTTTTTAAGGGGACCCACGGTTACCGAGGATATGTTAGATAATTATGGAAAGATGTTCACACATCTTGCAATAATACAGGGATTTTTCGCAGGACTTGTAATCGGAAAGCTCTCAGAAGGACGGCTGAGCGCAGGCGCAAAGCATGCGATAATTCTGGCATTGATAGGCTACACATCCCTGACACTCGCGCATGGCATTGTCGAGACACTGGGTCTCTAAACAACAACAGCAACAGCATCTCAGCATTGAATGTTCAGGAATATCATAGGAAAGATATATATACTAGATTAGCCCATTATTTATGATATTATTCCTCTAAAATATTCAGGAAGTAGAAAAGCATGAAATATTTGAAAAAAAAAGGGGTAAGCCCGCTCATTGCAGCAGTCCTGTTGATTGCATTTACAATGGCTGTCGCCGCGATTCTGACTGCATGGATTGCCACTTTCACACAGGAACACAAGGATCGCAGCGAGGCATTTGATGAAAAGATAACATGCGCATACTCAAACATTGAAGTTGACAGGGATTATGCAAAATGGGACGAAACCAACAAAATATTTTATAGCTTTGTCTCAAATACCGGCGTTGACGCTATTACACTCACCAAAGTTGAGAGTTGGGTGAACAATGATAAACAACTGCCAATCATGCTAAACTCCAGCAATCTCGCCCTTACAAGCATCGATAAGAACGGATATCTTGAAATTTATGTGAACTTGAGCAAGGCATTCTCTGCCGGCGGCTCTAAACTTACCAAGATAAAATTTATCTCTGAATGCGATCCGGTATTTGATACTATCACAGAGCCGCAGGGCAGCTGGAATTCATTCGTGTGGGTAGATAGCCCTGAAACCCGGCTAGCCAACGCATAGAATAAAATCCAACAACAGTTCATTCCTCAAAGAATATTTATGTATCGCAAGGGATTATCTCCACTGATTGCTGTAGTGCTTTTGATAGCTTTCACTCTGGCAATCGGCGGATTCCTCTCAAGCTGGCTTCAGGAAATCGTACATACACAAGCAGACACTGCTACTGAAAATGCCGATGCGGGGTGTATTTATGCAACATTTAATGCAGAGGACCCGACCTTCAATGCATCAGGCAGCAGCAAACTGGTCTTTGATATAAGCAATACAGGCACTCGCGACGTTAATATAAAGCAAATAATAATCACTGCCATGAACATGAGCCGCCTTGTCTACACAAGCCCCGAGAATTTTACAGGAACCGTCTGCGCTGGAGACAAAATGCCTGTAGTCTTAACAATCGACAGTGCCATAATCCCCAACATATCAAGAGTAAGAATAATTCCATACGACTGTCCTCAAAATGCAGACGAAATCAAAAGAGACGAGATAACCCATTATAATTGAAACTGGCGCATCTCATCTATTTTTTATCGCAAGAACATCCAGCAATCCAATAATATTATCTTTCGAAATATCACCCGAAGACACCTTCTTCAACGCACTCTTGGCATTAAACGCGATACTCAAGCCCGCACTCTCTAGCATCATCCTGTCATTGGCGCCATCACCGACAGCCGCCACCTGCTCACGCGCCAGACCATACTTCACCCTCAACTCATCAACAATTTCCCCTTTTCTCTTAGCATCAATAATATCCCCCTCAACCTCTCCTGTCACCTTACAATCCCTTATGACAAGCTTATTGGCATACACATGATCAAAATGAAGCATCTCATTAAGCTTGTCCGTAAAATACGTGAACCCGCCGCTCACAAGCGCAGTCTTGTAGCCCTGTACCTTAAGCGCTCTCACAAGCTCCTCTGCCCCAGGCGTAAGCCTCAGGCTGTCATAAACCTCACGAAGAACCGAGTCAGGAAGCCCTGAAAGAAGTCTCACTCTCCTTTTTAAGGACTCCTTAAAATCAATCTCCCCCCTCATCGCCTGTTCAGTAAGCGCCTTCACCTCACTCCCTACACCCGCCCTCTTTGCGACCTCATCAATAATCTCAGCATCAACAATAGTAGAATCCATATCAAAAACCACAAGACGTTTCTCGCGCTTAAACACATCCTCCCTCTGGAATATAACATCAATCCCCAGCGAATTACCCTTATTCTTCAGAATGCCTCTTACCTCTTTCGCGCTCTTTTTGCCAATATCAACCAGCATTTCGATAGTAATCAACTTATCACGCGCAACAAGCTCCATCTTCAAAACATTCACATCCTCTTCAGACAGGCACTTAGCAACATCATAGACAATACCCACCCTGTCCCTCGCAAGAATCGACAGAACATAATTATTCCCTGGAGAAGAGCCCGCACATTCTGCCTCCAACCCATTCACGAGCTTATTCAACTCAATATTAAGAGAAACTTCCTTCAGGCCATACAGTCTACTCTCAAGCTCACGATACGATATACTGCTCCCCTCAAGATCAACAACCATAAACATAGCAAACATTTTATGTATCACACTATGCCCGATATCAATAATATTAACATTATTGCGCGCAAGCACCGAAGAAATATCCGCAATAATCCCCGGCCTGTCCCTGCCCGATACATTAATCACAGCCCAGTCCTTCTTCCCCATAACATTAACAGGCAGACTAACAAATTTATATCTTACGAACAAAAGCAAAAAAAAAGACAAAAACAAGACAAAAGACAAGAGCAAAAAGAAACCAAAAATCACAATATTGCGACCAAACATAACACCTGTAAGTGGGCGGGTGGGGGCTAGAGGACGGACTAACCCAATACACAAACGGGGACAAATGAGGAATACCACAAAATACAGGAAATACAAGAACAAAAACACTATACTCTATACCTCAACAAAAAAACCAAAAAAATCCAAAGCGACACTAAGGCCGCATCCTCTTGATATTATAATAAGTCACATCATTCTCTTCATCAACCACAGCAAGAAGCGCACGCGCACGAATATTCTGGCTAAGCCTCACATACCTCGACCATTCCTGGTAACTCATAGTATGATTCTCAGGAACCGCATGAACATTATATTTCGTATGGTCCTTCGCCTCTTTCGCACCCTCCTTGTAAGGATTGACACCCCTGTCATACACCCTAAAATGCGTACCGAACTTGAACCCTGACTTCACAATAAACCCGCGGCCTCGAAGATCCCGGTAAACAGTATACTTCTGCGCAAACTCCGTATCCACCTTCGCACACATATTATAAAACAGCTTAACATCAATCTTCTTGCCCTTCACCCTGACCTCGAGAAACCCGCGCTCAAAAAGAAGCATCGCCTCCTCAAGACTAAGCTGCAGGCATGATACATCCTCAATATCAATCCACTTGCCGAAAAACTTCTCAGCATACACAGACTCTGCCTGCCCCTTATCCCACACAACCACCTTGCTCTCAACAAAATCCCCGAAAGCCATCGGCTCCTTCTTCTGCCCCAAAGGGACATCATCCGCTTTCTTTTCACTTTTCTTAGCCATAATACCACACAACAATAATAACAGATACAATCAAACGCACATGCTTTAAATACCTATTGGTTCACACCCTTTATAAATCACAAATCAAGCTTAGTCACATCATCAGCAATCATATCCACACAAAGTCCCTCTGCATCCTCCCTCGAAAGAACCCCGCTCAAAACAACAGCGCACACAGAACCTGCGCTCTTAGCCATCAAAACATCATTCCTCGCATCCCCCACATAGACAATCTGCGCAGCCGGCACCTTAAAATACCGGGAAGCCTTCAAAATCATCTCAGGATGCGGCTTCCCTTCTTTCACATCATCCACACCAATCAGCAGCCCGAAACACTCCCTGATTCCAAGGCCAGACACCCACCTTTCCAGAACATAATGACTATTCCCCGAAGCAATCCCAAGCTCATAACCCTTCTCTTTTAACCCGAGAAGAAATTCAAAAAGCCCGTCTATCTTCTCACATGACTCGAGAAACCCCTCATCCTCAAATCCCTTCCTAAGCCTCTCCCCAAGCTTCTTCTTGACTTCAGGTGTCCTCTGCCCCTCATCCAGAAGCTCATGAATGATAATCTTATAATGCTTGCCAAAATGCTTCGTTATCTCAGCATCACCTACATTAAGCGCAACACCCTGCTCATCAAACGTATCCCTCATATTGCGCAGATGACAATGATTAGACCTCACAAGCACCCCGTCAAAATCAAACAAAATAAGTTTTCGCATAAAAAAGTCACTTCATCATCAAAAAAATGGGACGGGCGTGACTTGAACACGCGACAACTAGATCTTCAGTCTAGCGCTCTTCCAGCTGAGCTACCGTCCCGCTCCGATTACAACACCATTAA